>DATFWC010000563.1:0-36535 GCA_035259885.1 Xanthobacteraceae bacterium | reverse complement strand
GAGGTCTATGCCAGCGGCATCGCCAACGCGCGCTCGCTGCGGCTTGGTGACAAGGGCACCGTGTTCGTGAGCAATCGCCTGCTCGACAAGGTCTATGCCATCGTCGATCGCGGCGGTAAGCGCGACGTCAAGGTTATCGCGTCGGGCCTCGACCGGCCGAACGGTCTCGCTTTCCACAAGGGCACGCTCTACATCGCGGAAGGCACGCGCATCTCCAAGCTGGAGAACATCGAAGACAAGCTCGACGATCCGGGCAAGCCCGTGGTGATCTACAGCGATTTTCTGAACCACCAGTCGCACGGCTGGAAGTTCATGGGGCTCGGGCCGGACGAGAAGCTCTATGTCAACGTCGGCGCGCCCTGCAACATCTGCGAGCCGCCGGAGACCAACGGCCAAATCCGCCGCATCAACCTCGACGGCAGCGGCCCTGAAGTGGTCGCGCGCGGCGTGCGCAACTCGGTCGGCTTCGACTGGCACCCGGTGAGCAAGGAGCTCTATTTCACCGACAACGGCCGCGACTGGCTGTCGGAAGACCTGCCCAACGACGAGCTTAACCGCGTCACCAAGGCCGGCCAGCACTTCGGCTTCCCGTATTGTCACCAGGGCGACTTCACCGACCGCGAGATGGGCTGGGGCCGCTCCTGCGACGAGTTCCAGAAGCCTGTGGCGCTGCTCGGGCCGCACTCGGCCGCGCTCGGCATGCGGTTCTATACCGGCACCATGTTCCCCAAGGATTATCGCAACGCGATCTTCATCGCGCGCCACGGGTCGTGGAACAAGACGAGGAAGATCGGCGGCGACATCATCGTTGCCAAACTCAACCGCGACGGCAGCGTGAAGTCGTGGGAGCCGTTCCTTACCGGCTTCCTGCAGAACAACGACTATATCGGCCGACCGGTGGACGTGCTGGTGATGAAGGACGGAGCGCTGCTCGTCTCCGACGACCACTCCGGCGCGGTGTATCGTATCTCCTACGGCGACGGGCGGGTGGCCGGGCGTTGAGCGTGAACGGGGAGGCGGGCCGCCGTCGCCCGGCACTGCCCATGCGCAGCGTGATCATGGCCGCGGCGCTCATGGGCGCAGCGATATTTTCGGCATCGGCGCAATCGCTCGAGGAGCGGATGCCCGCCTGCCTCGCCTGTCACGGCGAGAAGGGGCAGTCGGAAACGCCGGAAGTGCCGTCGATCGGCGGCATGCCCGAATTCTATCTCACCATCCAGCTCTACATGTTCCGTGAGAAGCTGCGCGTCGTCGAAATCATGAACGATGTCACCAAGGGCTTGAGCGACAACGATCTGCGCAAGCTGGCGGGCACGATCGCCAAGCTGCCGCCGCCCAAACCGTCAGACGATCCCCCCGATCCGGCGCGCGTCCAGAAGGCCCTGGCGCTGATCCCGCAGAACCGTTGCAATTCCTGCCATGGCGCCAATCTTGCCGGCGACCAGAACGTGCCGCGCCTCGCCGGCCAGCGCGAGGACTACCTCGTCAAAACGCTGCACGAGTACAAGAACAACACGCGGCGCGGCTACGACGCCGCCATGGCCGACGTCATGTATCCGGTCAGTGAGGACGATATCGGCGTGCTCGCCCACTATCTGTCGCGGGTGCCGTGATGGGCCGCAGGCCGCCGTGACGGCGCATACCAGGAACGATTTTGGCGCATTGCGCCGGCACTGAGCTTCCACTAGCTTTGAGGCAAGGGCCAATGGAGCGGCCCGTGAGGAGGAAACATCATGGCCTGGACGACCCCGAGCCTCGTCGAAATCTGCATCGGGCTCGAGATCAACGGCTACCTGCCGGCCGAGTTCTGACAGGTAGCGACGCCAAAGCTTCCGGCCCCGCCATATGGGGCGCCTGACCGCGATCGTGCTCGGTTCGGCGGCCGGAGGCGGCTATCCGCAATGGAATTGTCGGTGTCCGGTGTGCCGGCTCGCCTGGGATGGCGACCGCCGCGTGAAGCCGCGCACGCAAGCCAGCGTGGCGGTGTCCGGCGATGGGCGGCACTGGGCCTTGCTCAACGCCTCGCCTGACTTGCGCGCCCAGATCGCGGCCGCGCGCATGCTGTGGCCGATGGAAAACACCCGTTCGAGCCCGATCGCGGCGGTGGTGCTGACCGGCGGCGAGATCGACCAGACCGCCGGGCTGCTCAGTCTGCGCGAACGGCAGGGTTTTGCCCTGTACGGCACCGCTGAGACGCTCGGCTTCGTCGCCGAGAACCCGATGTTCAACGTGCTCGCCTCCGACCTGGTGGACCGGCGCGCCGTCACGCTTGAGCAACCTTTCGCCTTGCCGGGCGGGCTCACCGCCACCCTGTTCGCGGTGCCGGGCAAGCTGCCGCTCTATCGCGAGGGAGAGAGCGTCGTGACGGATGGCGAGACGGCCGCCAATGTCGGCGTCGAGCTTACGGGCGAGGGGGCGCGGCTGGCGTTCGTGCCGGGATGCGCCGCCATGCCGAAAACGCTCAAGGAGCGGCTGGGCCGCGGCGACCTGGTGCTGTTCGACGGCACGCTGTTCACCGACGACGAGATGATCCGCCTCGGGGCCGGCGAAAAGACCGGCCGCCGTATGGGGCATATGCCGATCGACGGGCGTAACGGTTCCCTTGCCGCGCTCGCCGACCTCGGCGCCCGCCGCGTCTACCTCCACATCAACAATACCAACCCGATCCTGGTCGAAAACTCGCCCGAGCGCCGCCGCGTCGAGGCGGCCGGCTGGGCTGTCGCCGAGGACGGCATGGAGATCGTGCTGTGAGGCTCATGACTCCCGACGAACTCGAGGCGGCGCTGCGCGATATCGGCGCCCGCCGCTATCATCGCCTGCATCCGTTCCATGGGCTGTTGCATGGCGGCAAGTGCACCCGGGGCCAGGTCCAGGCCTGGGCGCTCAACCGGTACTACTATCAGGCCTCGATTCCACTCAAGGACGCGAGCCTGATTGCGCGCTGCGACGATCCGGCGCTGCGCCGCGAATGGCGCTCGCGCCTGGTCGACCACGACGGCGAGGCGGCGGAGGACGGCGGCATCGCGCGCTGGCTGCGACTCACCGACGGCCTCAGCCTTGATCGAAGCTATGTGATGTCGCTGCGCGGGCTCCTGCCGGCGACGCGCTTCGCGGTCGATGCCTATGTGCGCTTCGTGCGCGAGAAGACGCTGCTCGAGGCGGTCGCTTCGTCGCTCACCGAGCTGTTCTCCCCCGGCATCATCAGCGAGCGGGTGGCCGGCATGTTGGCGAACTACGATTTCGTCACCCGCGAGACGCTCGCCTATTTCGACAAGCGGCCGCCGCAGGCTGCGCGCGACTCCGATTTCGCGCTCGATTATGTCCGGCGCTTTGCCGTGACGCCGGAGAGCCAGCAGGCGGTGCTCGCCGCGCTGGAATTCAAGTGCGACGTGCTCTGGGCGATGCTCGACGCGCTCTATCACGCCTACGTGGCGCCGAAGCATGTGCCGCCCGGCGCCTTCGTGCCGGAGGATCAGTCGTGAACGACACTGCCGCCATCGCGGCGGACGCCAGGCCGCGCCTGCCGCACGGCGTGCGCCTCGTCCACAACGAGGCGCAGGGCGGCTGGGTGCTGCTGGCGCCGGAACGCGTGTTCAAGGCCGATGCCATCGCGGTGGAGATTCTCAAGCGCTGCACCGGCGACGCGACATTCGGCGCCATTGTCGACGACCTGGCCAAAACCTATGCGGCGCCGCGCGACCGCATCCAGGGCGATGTGGCGGCGCTGCTGCGCGGTCTCGCCGACAAGAAGCTCCTGGAGTTGTAGGGCGGGCGCGCTATGCTCCCGGCGGGAGGAAGCCGATGAACGTCCTCGAGCGGCCGCAGCCGCAGGCCAGCGATCCACCGCTGACGAGCCCGCTCGGGCTGCTGGCCGAGCTGACCCATCGCTGCCCGCTCGGCTGTCCCTACTGCTCCAATCCGCTGGCCCTCGATCCACGCGCCGACGAGCTCGACGCCGCCACCTGGGCGCGCGTGTTCCGCGAGGCGGCGGGGCTGGGGGTGCTGCAGGTGCACCTGTCCGGCGGCGAGCCGGCGGCGCGGCGCGATCTGGTCGAGATCACGGCCGCGGCGCGTTCGGCCGGCCTCTACACCAACCTGATCACCTCGGCGGTCGGCCTGACGCCGCGAACGCTGGCGGCGCTGCGCGACGCCGGGCTCGACCACGTCCAGATCTCCATTCAGGACAGCGAAGCCGGCTCGGCCGATCACATCGCCGGATATGCCGGCGCCTTTACCCGCAAGCAGGCGGTCGCCGCCGAGGTGGTGCGGCTTAAAATTCCGCTGACCGTCAATGCCGTCATGCACCGGGCCAACATCGACCGCGTCCCCGACATGGTGGAGATGGCGGTGGCGCTCGGCGCCGCCCGGGTCGAGATCGCCCATGTGCAGTATTACGGCTGGGCGTTGAAGAATCGGGCCGCCCTGATGCCGACCCCGGAGCAGGTCGAGCGCGCGGCGCGCCAGGTGGAGGAGCTGCGTACCCGCCATCACGGCCGCATCGTCATCGACGCCGTCGTGCCCGACTACTACGCCCGCTACCCCAAGGCCTGCGTCGGCGGCTGGGGCCGGCGCTCGCTCAACATCACGCCGGGCGGCCGCGTGCTGCCCTGCCATGCGGCGGAATCCATCCCCGGGCTCGAGTTCTGGTCAGTGCGCGACCATGCGCTCGCCGATATCTGGCGCAACGCCCCGGCCTTCCGCGCCTTCCGCGGCACCGACTGGATGCGCGAGCCGTGCCGCAGCTGCCCGCGGCGCGACGAGGATTTCGGCGGCTGCCGCTGCCAGGCGTTCCTGCTCACCGGCGATGCCCGGGCCGCCGACCCGGTCTGCCACCTGTCGCCCCACCACGGCCGGATGGCCGAGCTGGCGGCCATCCGTGCCGATCAGCCCTTCGCCTACCGCCGATAGGGTGGACCAAGCCGCCGGACCCCGAGCCGGGTGCGGTCCTTCCCGGACCGGGCCATGATTTACCAGAACCGGACATGGCCGGCGCCGCCGGGCTGCCGCCGCTTTCAAATTTGCTTACCATCTGCAAAAACTTGTGACGCGGTGCGCGATCCGACGACGAAACCTGTGCCGCCAGAGGAGCGACTGCTGAATTGGTTGGGGATTCCGAGCCGATCGCTGCGCCGGGACGACGTCGGAAGGCGCCCCAGCGCCTCTTCGTGGGTACTATAGTACTTATACGTAGTGTGACCTACGTCACAGACATGAACCAGATTGGCTGCTTGCGCGACCAATCCAAGAGCCGATCGTCGGTGAGATGCAGGCGACATCAGACGAAGCGCTGATCTCCCGGATCGCAACCGGCGACAGGCTCGCGATGCAGGTTCTGTATGCCCGGCATCACGTCCGCGTTTACCGGTTCGTCCTGCGTTTGGTCGGTAATGCGGCGGTGGCGGAGGACCTGATCAGCGAAGTGTTTCTCGATGTCTGGCGGCAAGCCGGGAAATTCGAGGCGCGGTCGGCGGCATCGACCTGGTTGCTGGCGATCGCAAGGTTCAAGGCTCTTTCGGCAATGCGGCGCAAACCGGAAGAGGAACTGGATGAGGAAACGGCGGGCGCCATCGAGGATCCGGCAGACGATCCCGAGGTCACCGCCCAGAAGAAGGACAAGGGTGAAATACTGAGGAGGTGTCTCACGGCACTTTCTTCAGAGCACCGGGAGATCATCGACCTCGTGTACTACCACGAGAAATCGGTGGAAGAGGTCGCCGGAATCGTCGGGATCCCCGAGGCTACCGTCAAGACGCGTATGTTCTATGCGCGGAAGAAATTATCAGAGCTGCTGAAGGCAGCAGGGGTGGATCGAGGTTGGCCATGATTGCGTCGAGAGACAAGGCGCCGGAGCGTGAGGACATCGAGGCGATGCTGCCTTGGCACGCGGCCGGAACGTTGAGCCGTCGGGATGCCGAGCGGGTGGAGCAGGCACTGGCGCAGGACGCGGAACTCGCGCGTCGCTTCGAACTGGTGCGCGAGGAAATGGCGGAAACCATTCATCTCAACGAGACGCTCGGCGCGCCGTCGGCGCGGGTAGCGCAGCGCCTGTTTGCGGCCATCGATGCCGAAGAGGCGGGCGTGACGCGGCGTACGTTTCGGCTCGACTTCAGCGGCTGGCTGACCGGGCTGGTTGAGCGGGTGTCGCCGCGCACGCTGGCGTGGTCGGGCGTCGCCGCCGCCGTCGCCATCCTGCTGCAGGCCGGGCTGCTGGCCGGCGTGTTCCTGGGCGAGCGCGGCAGCAGCTATCAGACCGCATCCTTTGGCGAGACGCCGGCGTCGGGGCACGGCGCATACGCCCTGGTGCGCTTCAATCCGGCCGCCACCGTCGGCGACATCACGAAGTTTTTCGATCAGCACAAGGTGGCCCTGGTCGAGGGACCGCGGCCCGGCGGCATCTACCGGATCCAGGTGTCCAAGACCAGCCTGTCGAAGGACGAGACCGCCAAGCGCGTGGCGCAGTTGGCGGAAGACAAGAACGTTGTGGCGTTCATCGTTCCCACGCCGTAACGCGGCTGCCGCCAAAACGCTGCTCCCGCCGAGCGCTCGCCGACCGTACCGTTTCTCCTCGAGGCGACACAACGCGTTCACCCGTCCGACAAGGGCGGGTGAAATCATGCCGGCGACCGTCGCTCATCTGTTGCGACTTCGACACATGCGTGTGGATTTCATCGCGCTGACGCGACCGCGCTGTTGCAACCGTCCCGCCCGCCCAGGATAGTCGTGGTCAGGAGAGTCTCGGTTACGCGTTCAGTCGCGTAAGGGGTGGGGCATCATGGACAGCAGGCTGCAGCTTCGCGGCATCGAGGATGTTGCGCGGAGATGGCATGCGCTGGCCGAGCGTCGCCGGGCGCATTTCGACGAGCTGCAAAGCTCCGGGCGCTGGCGCAAATACTATCGCGAATACAATTTTACCCGGCAGATGCAGGAGACCGCCCGCTTGACCGAGGCGTGGCAGCAGGTGGTCCTGGGCAATGGCGTCGCGCTGGCCAAGGCGAACGGCTTCGCCTCCAAGCGGCGCGACGATCGCTATTGATCTGGCCGCCCGCGATGGACTGGGCATCGACCCGCCGGGAATAGTCCCTCCCGAATCGCCGTCGCTGGGTGCTGGCCCTGATGGCGCGGCTGTGCTCAACTCGCGGGCCACCGCCAGGATCCGCGATGAGCAACATCAATCCCAATCCCTTCACCACCCGCCCGGAAATCGAAGGCACGTTCGGCGTCGTGGCCTCGACGCACTGGATCGCCACCGCGGTCGGCATGGCGACCTTGGAAAAGGGCGGCAACGCCTTCGATGCCGCGGTCGCCACTGCCTTTACGCTCCAGGTGGTCGAGCCGCATCTCAACGGGCCGGGCGGCGACGTACCGGTCATCGTCCATGATGTGAAGCGTCGCAAGGTCGAGGTCATCTGCGGGCAGGGGCCGGCACCCGCCGGCGCCACCATCGCGCACTACCGCAGCCTCGGGCTCGACCTGGTGCCCGGCACGGGGCTGCTCGCCGCCTGCATCCCCGGCATGTTCGACACCTGGATGCTGCTGCTGCGCGACTACGGCACCCTGGACCTCGCCGACGTGCTGGCGCCAGCGATCGACTACGCCACCAATGGCCATCCGCTGGTCGAGCGAGCCAACGCCACGATCGCCACCGTGGAAAAAATGTTCCGCGAGCATTGGCCGACGTCGGCGGCGGTGTATCTGCCGCATGGAAAAGTGCCGCCGACCGGCGCGCTGTTCACCAACCCGGCGCTGGCCGCGACCTATACGCGCATCCTGCGCGAAGCCGAGAGCGCGGGCGGGACTCGCGAGCGCTGCATCGAGCGCGCACGCCAGACGTGGTCGCAAGGCTTTGTCGCCGAGGCGATCGATCGCTTCTGCCGCACGCAGGCCGTGATGGATACCAGCGGTGAGCCGCACCGCGGCGTGCTCACCGGCGACGACCTGGCGCGCTGGCAGGCGCGCGTGGAGGCGCCGCTGACCTACGACTACGGGCGCTACACGGTGTGCAAGGCCGGCCCGTGGACGCAGGGGCCGGTGGTGCTGCAGCAGCTGGCGCTGCTGAAGGGTTTCGATCTCGACCGCGTGCCGCCCACCCATCCCGATTTCATCCATGCAGTGGTCGAGTGCGCCAAGCTCGCCTATGCGGATCGCGAGACCTACTACGGCGATCCCGATTTCGTCGCCGTGCCGATGGATGTCCTCTTGTCCGATGCCTACAACGACGACCGCCGCCGCCTTGTCGGCGAGCGCGCCTCGCTCGAGCTGCGCCCGGGCACCGTCGCCGGTTTCGGCAAGCGCGTCGATGTGCGGGTGGCCGAGGGCGCACGCACAGGCGTCGGCCGTTCCGGTGCCGGCGAGCCGACGGTCGGCCGCATCGCGTGGACGCATGACGACGAGGATGATCCGGGCCTCGAGCCGGCCGTCGACCGCACCGGCGGCGTGCGCGGCGACACGGTGCATTTCGACATCGTCGACCGCGCCGGCAACATGGTGTCGGCTACGCCGTCGGGCGGCTGGCTGCAGTCCTCGCCGGTCATTCCCGAGCTTGGCTTCGGCCTCGGCACGCGCGCGCAGATGTTCTGGCTCGACCCGGAGCATCCGGCGGCGCTGATGCCCGGCAAGCGCCCGCGCTCGACGCTCACGCCGACCATGGCGCTGCGCGACGGCGAGCCTTACCTCGCCTGGGGCTCGCCCGGCGGCGACCAGCAAGACCAGTGGGTCGCGCAGTTCTTCCTGCGCCACGTGCACGCCGGATTGAATCTGCAGGAGGCAATCGACGCGCCCGCCTGGCACAGCGAGCACTTTCCCTCCTCGTTCTGGCCGCGCACCGCACGGCCCGGCGTGCTGGTGGTGGAAGGTCGCTTGCCGCAGGCCACGATCGACGAGCTGCGCCGCCGCGGTCACGTGGTCGAAGTCGGCCCCGACTGGTCGGAAGGACGTCTCACCGCCGCGTCGCGCGACGGGCGCCGCCGCCGCGCCGCTGCCAATCCGCGCGGCATGCAGGGCTACGCGGCCGGGCGCTGAGGGTGGAGGCGCCGATGACCTGGTCGATCATCGCCCGCGACCCCACGACCGGATGTCTCGGAATCGCCGTCGCCTCGAAATTCCTGGCCGTGGGCGCACGCGTGCCGCATATCGCGGCTTGTGTCGGCGCAGTGGCGACGCAGGCCCTGGTCAATCCGTTCTACGGACCGCGCGGCCTGGCCCTGCTGCGCGACAACGTTCCACCCGCCGACGCAGTGGCAGCGCTGGTTGGCGCCGACGACGGCCGCGACCACCGCCAGCTCCACCTGATCGACCGGACCGGACGCAGTGCGGCCCACACCGGCTCGGCCTGCATCGGCTGGTGCGGCCATCGCGCCGGTGACGGCTTTTCGCTCGCCGGCAACATGCTGGCCGGACCGCAGGTGCTCGACGCCACGGCCGCGGCCTATGCGGCGAATGCCGCGCTGGACTTACCCTCCCGGCTCATTGCCGCCATGCGGGCCGGCGAGGCTGCGGGCGGCGACAAGCGCGGAAAACAATCGGCGGCCCTTCTCATCTACGGCGAGGAAGAATGGTCCGAGCTCGATCTGCGCGTCGACGACCATGCCGAGCCGCTGGCCGAGCTGGCGCGCCTCGAGCAGGTGAGCCGGGAAGGCTGGGTGCATTTCCGCAAATTCCTGCCCAGCCGGCGCGATCCGGTCGGCATCACCGACCGCCAGGCCATCGAGGCCGGCATTGCGGCGGCGCTCGCCGCCGGGGCCGGGCGATGAGCGGGCCGCTGCTGGAGATTGCCGACCTCAAGGTCGTCTTCCGCGGCGATCTCGGCCGCTCCACCCACGCGGTCGACAAGGTCGACCTTTCCGTCATGCCGGGCACGACGCTCGGCCTCGTGGGCGAATCCGGCTGCGGCAAGACCGTAACGTCGCTGGCCGTCATGGGACTGGTGCCGCGGACCAGCGCCGAGATCAGCGGTCACGTCCGCTTCGCCGGTGTCGATCTGCTCGATCTGCCTGATCGCGCCCTGCGCGACCTGCGCGGCGATCGCCTCGCCATGGTGTTCCAGGAACCGATGACCTCGCTCAATCCGAGCTACACGATCGGCGAGCAGATCGTCGAGGCGATCGTGCGTCATCGCGGCCTGTCGCGGCGGGCAGCGCGGGCGCATGCCATCGACATGCTCCGGCGGGTCAACATCCCGGCGCCTGAGCGGCGCATCGACGACTATCCCCACCGACTGTCCGGCGGCATGCGCCAGCGCGTGATGATCGCCATCGCACTCTCCTGCGATCCCGAGCTTCTCATAGCCGACGAGCCGACCACCGCGCTCGACGTCACCATCCAGGCCCAGATCCTCGACCTGCTGCGCGAGCTCAAGGCCTCAACGCTCTCCGCTATCGTCCTCATCACCCATGACCTCGGAGTCGTCGCCGAAATCTGCGACGAGGTGGCCGTGATGTATGCCGGTGAGATCGTCGAGCGCGCGCCGATCGAGGCGATCTTCGAGCGGCCGGGCCATCCCTACACGGTGGGACTCATCGGCTCCATCCCGCGTCTCGACCGCCGCGACGACCGGCTCGCCAGCGTGCCCGGCCGGGTGCCCGACATGACCGCGCTTCCGCGCGGTTGCCGCTTCGCATCGCGCTGTCCCTTTGCGGCCGAGATTTGTGTGAGCGCGCCGCCGCCGCTCACGGCGCTGGGCAGCGGTCACTGGACCCGCTGCGTCCGCGCCCCGATCGAGGATCTGGTGTCGTGACGGCGCCGCTGCTGGCCGCTGAGGGCCTGACCAAGCACTTCGTCATGCGCCGCTCGCTGCTCGGCCGCCCGACCGCGGTCGTCAAAGCGGTGGACGGGGTCGGCTTCACGTTGCGTGCCGGGGAGACCCTGGCGCTCGTCGGCGAGTCCGGCTCAGGCAAGTCGACCCTCGGCCGGCTCGTGCTGCGCCTGATCGAGCCGACGGCCGGCCGCATCACCTTCGAGGGCCGCGATCTGTTGTCGCTCGGCGCGGCGGAGCTGCGCGCATTCCGCCGCCAGGCGCAGCTCGTGTTCCAGGATCCCTATGCGTCGCTCAATCCGCGCATGACGGCGGGTGACATCCTGGCCGAGCCCATCGCGCTGCACGGGATGGTGCCGCCGGCCCGCCGCGACGCGCGCGTCGCCGAACTGCTCGACCTTGTCGGGCTCGATGCGCGGTACGCCGGGCGCTATCCGCACGAGTTCTCCGGCGGCCAGCGCCAGCGCATTGCCATCGCCCGTGCGCTCGCGGTCGAACCGAAGCTCATCGTGTGCGACGAGCCCGTTTCCTCGCTCGACGTCTCGATCCGCTCGCAGGTGCTCAACCTGTTGCGCGAGCTGCGGCGCGAGCTGGGGCTCGCCTATCTGTTCATCTCGCACGACCTTGCCGTGGTGAAGCACATGGCCGATCGCGTCGCCGTGATGAATTTCGGTCGCATCGTGGAAACGGCCAATGCCGAGGCTTTGTTCGCCGCGCCGCGCCACCCGTATACCCGGGCGCTGCTGTCGGCGATCCCGCTGCCAAGGCCGCGGGCGCGGCGCGAGCGCATCGTCCTGGCCGGAGAGATACCGAGCGCGCTCGAGCCCCCACCCGGCTGCCATTTCCACACCCGCTGTCCGTTCGCGGTCGAACGCTGCCGGGTGGAGCGGCCGGAGCTCGCCGCCGACGGGGCGGGACACGCCACCGCATGCCATCGCTGGACCGAGCTGCCGGCGGCCGATGTGGCAGCCGCGCAGCCGCATGGCTCGCCGGCACTCGACCGGCTGGTCGCGGCGTTCGGCCAGGCGGCGGATGGGCAGGGTGAGGGCGGTGTTGTTACAGTGGAGGGGACCGGCGCGCCGGCGCTGCGGTGATAGATGAGGGAGAACTCCATGCGGATTGTTGTCACGGCGATCGCGCTGGCGCTGTTGAGCGGAGCGGCTCACGCCCAGACCACGTTGCGCATCGGGCTTGCCGAGGATCCCGACATTCTCGATCCGACGCTGGCCCGTACCTATGTCGGCCGCATCGTGTTCTCCTCCCTGTGCGACAAGCTGTTCGACATCGACGAGAAGCTCAACGTCGTGCCGCAGCTTGCGCTCTCGCACGAGACCTCCGCCGACGGCAAGGCGGTGACCATCAAGCTGCGGCCGGGGGTCAAATTCCACGACGGCGAGCCGCTCGACGCGGAGGCGGCGAAATTCTCGCTCGAACGGCATCTCACCATGACCGGCTCGTTCCGCAAGCCGGAGATCGCCGCCATCGATCGCGTCGAGGTCGTCGATCCCCTCACCATCCGCGTGATGCTGAAAACCCCGTTCTCGCCGCTGATCGCCCAGTTCACCGACCGCGCCGGCATGATGGTATCGCCCAAGGCGGCCCGGGAGGCGGGCGACAAGTTCGGCCTCAAGCCGGTTTGCGCCGGACCGTATCGTTTCGTCGAGCGCGTGCAGCAGGACCGCATCGTGGTCGATAAATTTCCCGACTACTGGAACAAGGACAATATCCACATCGACCGCATCGTCTATCTGCCCATCGTCGACGCCACGGTGCGGCTGGCCAATCTGAAGTCGGGCGGCCTCGACCTGATCGAGCGCGTGCTCGCCACCGACATCAAGGACGTGCGCGGCGACGCGCGCCTGAAACTGTCGACCGCGCTCGAGCTGGGTTACCAGGGCATCGATATCAATGTCGCCAATGGCGACCGCGCCAAGAATCCGCTCGGCGCGTCGGCCAAGGTGCGCCAGGCGCTCAGCCTCGCCATCGATCGCGACGCGCTCAATCAGGTCGTGTTCAACGGCGAGTTCGTCCCCGGCAACCAGTGGGTGAACCCGGACCATCCCTATTTCCAGAAGAACTTTCCGGTGCCCAAGCGCGACGTCGTGAGGGCCAAGGCGCTGATGAAGGAGGCGGGATTCACCACGCCGTTCGACGTCGACTTCCTGGTGCCCAAGGGCGCCGAGACGCAGGCCGTGGCCGAGGTGGTCCAGGCGATGGCGGCCGAGATCGGCATCAATATGAAGATCCGTGTGACCGAGTTCGCCACCTCGCTCAAGCAGGGGGAGAGCGGAGAATTTCAGGCCTACCTGCTTGCCTGGAGTGGTCGCACCGATCCCGACGGCAACACCTATATCTTCCACAAGTGCAAGGCGCCGCAGAACAACCCGGGCTATTGCAACCCGGAGGTCGATCGCCTGCTCGACGACGCCCGTTCGGTCGCCGACTTCGCCAAGCGCAAGGCCGTCTACGAGCAGCTCACCAAGCTGATCCTCGAAGACAATCCCAAGCTCTATCTCTATCACCGCCGTGTGCTGATCGCGCACACGGCGCGCCTCGACGGCTATCGCCAGATGCCCGACGGCCTCGTGCGCGTGGTCGGGCTGAAGCTGAAGTGAGGCGGTGGCCTTGCCGCGAGTCGTTCCCGCGCAAGCGGGAACCTATGAACACCGAGCTCGCGATTTGTCTCGGCCGGTGGTCATGGGTCCCCGCCTTCGCGGGGACGACGGAGTGTCAATCGAAGCTCTTATGACCAACCCATGCTGAGCTTCCTTGCCCGCCGCCTGCTGCAGCTCGTCCCGACGCTGTTCTTCGTGTCGGTGATCATCTTCTCGCTGCAGCAGCTTCTGCCCGGCGATCCGGCGCTGGTGATGGCCGGGGAAGAGCGCGATCCCGAGGTGATCGAGCAGATCCGCAAGCAGTACCGGCTCGATCAGCCGCTCCCGGTCCAGTACGTCTACTGGGTCAAGGGCGTGCTGTCGGGCGATCTCGGCGAATCGATGCGGATCAAGGTGAAGGTGCGCGACCTCGTGGCGGAAAAATTCCCGGTCACGCTTCAACTCGCCGTCATGGCGATGGTCATCGCGCTGTCGATCGGGATCACCGCCGGCGTGCTCGCGGCCGTGCTCAGGGACAGCGTCTGGGACTATGCCGCCAACGTGTTCGCGCTGTGGGGCCGCTCGACGCCGACGTTCTGGCTCGGCATCATGCTGATCTTCCTGTTCTCGGTCGAGCTCGGCTGGCTGCCCGCTTCCGGCTACGTGCGCCCGTCGGAGGATTTCTGGGGCAGCATCGCGTCGACCATCATGCCGGCCTTCGTGCTCGGCAATGTCGGCGCCGCCGTGCTCATGCGGCACACGCGCGGCGCCATGCTGGACGCGCTGCAGAGCGACTACGTGCGCACCGCCCGCGCCAAGGGCCTGTTCGAACGGACGGTGGTGCTCAAGCATGCCATGCGCAACGCCTTGACGCCGGTGATCACGCTCGGTGCCCTCGAGCTCGGCGAGCTGCTGTCGGGCGCGGTGCTGACCGAGCAGATTTTCTCGATCCCCGGCTTCGGCAAACTGATCGTCGATTCGGTATTCAATCGCGACTACGCGGTCGTGCAGGGCGTCGTGCTGGTGACCGCGACCGTCTACATCGCGCTAAATCTGATCGCCGACATCGCCTACGTGGTGGTCAACCCGCGGCTGAGGAGCTGAGATGGCGGACGCCGTGGTATCGGCAGCCCTCCTGGACGATGCGATCGCGTCGGCGGAAAGCCCGGCGCGCCGCGCGCTGCGCCGGCTGGTGCGGCGCAAGGGCGCGATGCTCGGCCTCGCCGTGATCGCCCTGTTCGTGGCGGTTGCGATTTTCGCGCCGCTGGTGGCGATGCAGGACCCGACCGCGCAGAGCTGGACGTCGGTGCGCAAGCCACCCTCGGCGCTGCATCTGCTCGGGACCGACGACGTCGGCCGCGACATCCTGGCGCGCATCATCTTCGGCGCCCGCGCGTCGCTGCTGGCCGGCGTCATCTCGGTCGCCATCGCGCTCGCCATCGGCGTGCCGCTCGGCCTCATGGCGGGCTATGTCGGCGGCTTTCTCGACGCCGTGATCGGCCGGCTGACCGACGCGATGCTGGCGATCCCGTTCCTCATCCTGGCGGTCGCGCTGGCGGCGTTCCTCGGGCCTAGCCTCCACAACGCCATGGTGGCCATCGGCATCACGACCACGCCGATTTTCGTGCGGCTCACGCGCGGCCAGGTCATGGCGGTCAAGGCCGAGGACTACGTCGAGGCGGCGCGGGCGGTCGGCAACCCGCCTTGGCGCGTGGTGTTGGTCCATATCCTGCCCAACATCCTGCCGCCATTGATGGTCCAGGCCAGCCTCTCGATCGCGGCCGCGATCATCGCCGAAGCCGCGCTCTCGTTCCTCGGCCTGGGTCAGCAGCCGCCGGAGCCGTCATGGGGCAGTATGCTCAATGCGGCGCAGCGTTTTCTCGGCAGCGCGCCATGGATGGCGGTGTGGCCCGGCCTGGCGATCTTTCTCACCGTGCTGTCGTTCAACCTGCTCGGCGACGGCCTGCGCGATGCGTTCGATCCGCGCGAGCGGTGAAGCTGCGAGCGGTCACCGCCGGTCGCGGAATCCGCCGGTCGCCTCGTCGTCGCGCCAGCGCTGCTCGCGCCAGCGCTGGTCGCGCCAGCGGCCGCGATCCTGGTCGCGCCAGCGATCGTCCCAGCCACCGCGGTCGTCATCACGGAAGCGATAGCGCTCCGCGCCGCCGCGATCGCTCCGGTCGCCGCGATCGAAACCGTAGCGGCCGTCGCGGCTGTCGCGCCCGCGCTCGTCCCACGTCTCGGCCTGATCGCGCCGCGGGCCACGCCAGCCCTCGGGTCCGCGGTCGCGCCCGCGATCCTCGGCGCCGCTCGGCGGCCGGCCACCCGGCGGCCGGGTGTCGGGTGGCCGCATGTCCTGCGGATCCTGCCGGCTCCATGGCTGCGAGCGCTCCAACCGGCCGCCCCACGGTGCCTCGATGCGCGGGCCGGTGACCCAGCGGATCTTCTGTTCGTCCGACAGGAGCCGGTAGTACGCCTCCAGCGCCGGCCGCACGGTCCTGGTCGCCTGCAGCCGTGCCTCCAGCCATTTCTCCATGGCGGCCATGCGGGCCGGGGGCGTCAGCGGCTGCTCGCCCGGGCAGGCCTGGCGCAGGACGTCGAGCGCTTTCGTCGACGCCATCTTGAGGTCCTCGAAGGCGGGGCGCTGGTCCTCGGTCGGCCGGGTGAGCCGCTGAATTCGCTCGAGGCGCCGCTGCGCCATCTGCGCCAGGCGCTCCTGGCAGGTCGAGAACTCGCCGCGCGGCCCGGTGATGTCGGGATCGTTGGGGTCGATGGGCCGGCGCCCGGCGCCCGGCCCCCGCAGGTAGGGGTCGGACATGCGCGGGCCGCCTTCGCCTGTGACCTCCGGGCCGCGCCAGCGGTCCGGGCCCGAGGAGGACGGTCCACCGGGTCCCTGCGCGGCGATCGGGGCGACGAAAAGCACGGTTGCCAGCGCCAGCGCTCCCAGCGCCGCGCCCACGAGGGCCCCCTTCATCATCGCCATAAGATCCTCCTGTGCGCCACCCAGATGGCGCCAGCCGGCCAAAGCTCTGTCGCGCCGCCCCGCCAAGTTATCCGTCCAACCGACAGGATCGTTCCCTCGGATGTAGCATCATCGGGGCGGATTGTGGCCCATCGGGGCCAGGATTTTTTTCACGGCGGCGGCCGGCGATGCTGCCGGCGCCCATGATTTGGCTGGGGTCGGCTTGCCCGACTGCGGCAAGGCTTCCTATAAAACGGGCGCCCTCCCAGTTCCCTCGAGCGTTATCACCCCATCATGACCAGCGCCCTGTTCTCGCCCCTGCGGCTTGCCGACGTCGAACTCGCCAACCGCATCGTCGTCTCCCCCATGTGCCAGTACAGCGCCAATGACGGCTGCGCCGACGACTGGCATTTCAGCCATCTCGGCATGCTGGCCAATTGCGGGGCCAGTCTCCTGGTGGTGGAAGCCACGCATGTGGAGCGGTTCGGCCGCATCACCCACGGCTGCCTCGGGCTCTATTCCGATCACTGCGAAGCGACGCTCGCCCGGGTCATCGATCATTGCCGCCGCATCGGCACCGCCAAGCTCGGCATCCAGCTCGCGCATTCCGGCCGCAAGGGTTCGGCCCGCCGCCCGTGGGAGGGCGGCCAGGCGCTGCAGCCGGGCGAGGATCCGTGGGAGACCATCGCGCCGTCGGCAATTCCGTTCGGCGCCGGTTGGCACACGCCGCGCGCCATGACGGTCGACGACATGGCGCGCGTGCGCGACGCCTTCGTGATGGCAGCGAAACGCGCGGTTCGCATCGGCTTCGACGCCATCGAACTGCACATGGCGCACGGCTATCTGATCCACAGCTTCATGTCGCCGATCTCGAACAAGCGCAACGATGACTACGGTGGGCCGCGCGAGGCGCGTATGCGCTTTCCGCTCGAGGTGGCGCGCGCCGTGCGCGAGGTCGTGCCGCGCGACACTGCCCTCGGCGCCCGCATCACCGGCAGTGACTGGATGGACAACGGCCTGACCCCGGACGACGCCGTCACCTGCGCCAAGGATTTGGCGCGCGAAGGTTTCGATTTCGTCTGCGTCTCCTCAGGCGGCGTGACGGCCGACACGCGCAACCCGACCACGCCCGCCTACAACGCCCCGCTCGCCGAGAAGGTGAAGCGCGAAGCCGGCATTGCGGTGCGCGCCGTCGGCCTCATCGCGGCGCCGAAACAGGCCGAGGCTCTCGTCGCCGAGGGCAAGGCCGACATGGTGGCGCTCGCCCGCGCCGTGCTCGACAATCCGCATTGGGGCTGGAACGCCGCATTGGAGCTCGGCGCCGAGGTGGCGCGGCCGCCGCAATATGCGCGCGCCGCGCCCAAGCTGTGGCCGGGCGCCGCCTACCGGTGAGAGCCGAGTGCGCCCCCATCGCAACGACGAGTTCGCCGCTGTAGTGGAGGAGGCATCGTCGGAACGGACGGCAGCGATGACCGTCGTGTACCCCGTTCACCGCTTCCCGTACGCCGTGAAGACGTAATCTTTTGCCCGCACGATCGTATGGCACTCGTACCCGCAGTTGGCGCCTGTCCCATCGGGCGTGAACGTGTCGGATGCGGCGTCATAGTTGAACTGGGCGTATCCCCAATTGCCGGTGTCCGCGAATCTCTTGCTGTCCCTGACCATGAAATCAATGTCATGCAGGGTGTCCGGCACGATCGTCGGATCGGGGGCCTCCGCACTCTTTTTTGCGTTCCAATGGATCTTCGCCATTTTGGCGCCATCCGGGAAAGGCTTGCCGTTGCCGGGAGCGCCGGCCCGGTAGGCCTCGATCATGATGGGATTGGCGAGGATCACTTCGATCAGGTTACCGGCGTGACTGACGGCGACAGTCGGCCAGTCTTCGAATCCCCTGAACTCGGAGAACGCGAGCCCATTCGGCACTTGCACCGTGTACTTGTCCTGCGCGGAAATGGCCCTGCCGCCCAAGACGGCGAGCACCACCGCAATGGCCGCACCGGCCGCGGCGGACGTGGCCAGAACGCTGCGCCGGGTCGGGAACGACGGCGTTTTGGACATGATCGTTCTCCTCGGTTGGTGCGAGCTGCGCTGAAGTACTCCTGGGTTGGAAAAGATGATTTGCACGAGCCGCCGGGGCAATCGCGCGTGCGGGTGACCGTGCCATACGTTCGTATGGTTTGCTTGCGCGACGTTGCTGGAGCGCTAACGCTTCGGCAAGGCCAGTCGGCGGTCGCAGCCTCCAACCGGATCGTGTGGCGCGACTCGGCGGTCAGCCGCATCTGTACGGCGCTTAAAACGTGGTCGAGGGGTTCTTCAGCAAGACCACGCAGTGTCGGCCGCGTCGCAACACGTTACGACAAGCTCGCGGCCAACCACCTCGCGTTCGTCCAGCTTGCGTCGATACGCCTGTGGCTGCGCGTCAATGGGCCCAGGTTCCGGTCCCCAATCTTTAGACGGCGACCTTAGTCAAGAACTTTTCGACCTCCGAGCCGAGCTTCCTCGCCGCGGTTTCCACCGCTTCCGACGAGCCGAGCACGGTGCGGGTCGATGCGTTGGCCTCGCCGGCCGCCTGCGAGACCTCGCCGAGGACGGCAACGATCATCCTGGTGGCCTGGGCGGCGCTCGCGACGTTGCGGGAAATCTCGCCGGTCGCCGCCTTCTGCTGCTCGATGGCGCTGGCCACGGATCCGGTGTGACGGTTGATCTCCTGCATCCGCGCCGTGATGCCGCCGATGGCAGTGACCGCCTTGCCGGTCGAGGTCTGCACCGCCGAGATCTGCCCGGAAATCTCTTCCGTCGCCTTGGCGGTCTGGACCGCGAGCGACTTCACCTCGGCCGCTACCACGGCAAAGCCCTTGCCGGCCTCGCCGGCGCGCGCGGCTTCGATGGTGGCGTTGAGCGCCAGCAGGTTGGTCTGCTCGGCGATGTCGCGGATGAGGTCGACCACGTCGCCGATCTTCTGCGCTGCCTGAGCCAGCCCGGCGATCTCGCCGTTGGTCGCCTCGGCCTCGCTTTTGGCCAGGCGGACAATGTCGGCGGTCTGGTGGAGCTGCCGTCCGATCTCGCCAATCGAGGTCAACAGCTCGTCGGCCGCGGACGCCGCGGTCTCGACGTTGTTGGAGGCCTCGTTGGAAGTGGTGCCGGCCTCCTGTGAGCGTTGCGAGGCGGCGGCCGACGTCTCCGACAGCTTGACGGCGGTCGCCTTCAGGGCCGCGGCGCTCTCCTTCACGCTCTTGAGCAGGGCATGGACGCTCTGGCGGAAGGTCAGGATCGCCGTGTCGGATTCCCGGCGCCGCAGATCCTGCTGGTCGAGCGACGCACGCTCCTTTTCCGCCAGCTTGGCGCTCTCGGCCTGCGCCCGCTGGGCCTCGGCACTGGCCGCTTCGGATTCGCTCAGGGCCAGGACCATGCGGTGCGTCAGATAGGCCAGCGCCGCGATCTGCGCCACGACGATCACGGCGTGGATCAGGACGCGCGAAAAATCGCTGCCGTCGGGAAATACCGCATAGGGATAGACGAAGTTGAGGATCAGGTGATGCAGCGCCACGACGGCGCCGGCAACGACGATCGAGGTCCAGCAGCACCACACCGCCACCACCGCCAAGCCGGCGAAGAACGCCATGTGCATGTCGATCTGGAACTGATGGCGCGAGAACTCGAGCACCAGCAGGGCGACGATGCCGGACACCGCGCTCGACGACACGTAGCGCGTGAGCGGGCCGATCGGATCGTGCAGCCATGCCGCCGTCGCGGCGCCGGCCAGGAGGATGCCGATCACCGACGTCAGCACCGGCGCGTTGCCGTGCACGCCCGAGATTCCGGCGACGAGCACCACCATCGACCACAGGATCCAGATCAACACCCGGCCGAATGTGGTTCTCAGCTCCAAAAGTCCCTTGCTCATATCGTCGTCCTTTTGGCGGAGAACGCGTGTTCGCCCGCGATCGAGAGACATGCGGACAGCGCGGCGCCGTCGAGCACCAGAACTGCCCCGGATCGATAAAGCCGGCCGACGAAATCGTCGCCGGCCGCGGCCGCAATGGCGATGCCGCCGTCGCGTGCCGTGTCCAGAACCGTACCCTCGGCCGCGGCCACGATGCGCAGTGCGGCGCCATCCTCCGACCAGGGCGCGGCGATCACCGCCACTGGCGCACCTGATTTCGGCGCAAGCGCCAGCGCCGCCGGCAGGCTCCCGGCGAGCAGCGCAAAGACTCCGGCAATGGCAAGATCGCGCGTCATGGAAGGGGCAATCGATTTGCTCGGATTAATGCAAGAAATGGTTAACCAAAGCCTACGTAAAGCCTCGGCGGCGTTTGAGCTTTTGCCAGCAGGGGCGGTAAGGGGTGCTCCCCCGGCTCGCCGCATCACGCGGCGCGGATGGTCATGTCGGTGATGCGCAGGGGCTGGTGCGGGATAGTGCCGGCGAATTCGTCGTCATGGGTCACGACGATGATCCCATGGCCGATGCGGGAGAGATGCAGGATCACTGCGCTCAAGGCCTGGCGGGTGGCGCGGTCCTGCCCGATCGTCGGCTCGTCCAGCATGATCCACGGCATGGCGCCGGAAAAAGGCCACAGCCAGCTCAGGCGCTTGCGCGCCGCCAGTGGCAGTTCATAGAGGTGCTGGTCGGCGGATCGGACGCCGAGCTTGCTGGCCAGCGCCGCCAGCGCGGCGTCGGACGGCGGCGCCACGCCGTGCGCCCTCAGCGCGCGCCGCCGGCGGGCGATGTCCTCGGCGAGCGTCGCGCCGCACCACTGGTGGTCCGGGTTCTGGGTGGCGAGCGCAAACACGCGGTTTCCCTCGCGCCGAGGGTCATAAGACCGCTCGTCCAGCAGGAAGGCGCCGCGCGCGGGCCCCAGCACGCCGACCAGGATCTTGAAAAACGTGCTCTTGCCGGAGCCGTTGGCACCGAGCAGCCGGTAGACTCTCGGCGGCAGCGACAAGTCGAGGGCGCGGAAGATCGGCCGCTCGGGCGCGTAGGCGAAATCCACGGCGCGGATGCTGACCACCGGCGCCGCGCGAGGCTTCAGCTCGGTCATCATTGCGGCAAGATCGCAGGCATGGTCGGACGCGCCACCGGCCTGGGCGCGCCGCGTCCAGCCGTCGATATGGTCGATCCTGTTGTCGATCAAAGTGACGTCGCTGCAGGCAGCGAGCCAAGCGAGCGCCGCGGCGCGGTTCTGCGCGTCGAGCTGCTCCAACGCGGTATCGATGGCGATCGCCCGATAGGCCGAACGGGAAAAGCAGTGCAGGGCCAGCAGCACCTGCTCGCCGCCCGACAGCGTGGCCGGCTTGCGGCCGGCAAAGCGCGTCCAGTCGATGGCGGCGAATGCGTCGTCGGGCCGGCGCGCATAGATCGCGATCTCGTCCGCGACCGTGCTGGAAAGTCCCGACAGTGCCGCTTCCGCGTAGGGACCGACGAAGAATGTCTCCCCCTGCTTCAGGCCTGCGTGCAGCGCCGCGCTGCGTCCGGAGAAATTGTCGCCGACGATGAGGTCGCGCCGCATCAGACGACTCTTGCAGTCGCGACAGCGGCGATGGCCGCCGCGATCCACGCGCCGTCGCCGATGCGAAACGGCGGCGCCGGCGCGGCCAGCGCCTCGTCGAGCCGCGCCAGCGTGTTCTCGGCCGGCCATTTGTCGCGCAGGCGGCCGATCGCGATGGTGATGACCGAGAGCCACACGGTCTGCACCAGAATCCAGCCGTTGGCGGCATTCCGCGCCGAGAAGCGGGGCGTGATAACTCCGGCCGTGATCAGCGCCGTGCGCGAGCGGTCGACCGCGTGCAGGATCGTATCGATCCACGACAGCGTGAGCGCAATCAGCTTCTTCAGCACGACCGGCGCCCGCAAGGCGCGGGTGAAGGCAAGCGGCGTCATGTCGGCGAACCGCAGGATGACGAGCTGAGTCACCAGGGCGATCAGGAACAGTCGCGTGCAGATGACGGTGACATGGGTCAGCGCCGCCGCTCGCGTGCCGGTCACGCCGGCGGCGATCTCGCCCGGCGACCGCCCCACGACGCCGACCCAGACGACGGCCATGAAGGCGGCGAGCGGCGCCATGATGGCGGCGGACCAGGCCAGCGCCCGCATGATCCGGCCGTGCAGCTCGATCGCGCCGAAGCCGAGGCAGAACAGCGACAGCGCGGCGAGGCCGACGAGATCGCGCGTCAGCATGGCGCCGCCCACCAGAACGGCGGCGAGGACGATCGCGCCGTTCGGCGTCATCGTGCTTCCGCGGCCGGCATCGGCGCCTGCAGCATGGCCACGAACTCGCGCGGCGTGGCCCGATAGAGCAGGGCGGCGAGCATCACCTGCAGCGTCTTGTCGACCGGCTCGATGGTCAGTCCGGACAGCAGCGAGGCGGTTTCCACCGTGAAGCCGAGCCGCAGGTAGAGCGCGACGATCGCCGCCGAGCCGCTGCCGGTGACGCCGCCGAACACGTAGGCCACGATCAGGGCCGAGACGATCCCGGCGGCAATCCCAGTCAGCACTCCGTACAGCACGACGCTGCCGATGAAGGCGCCGGTGCGCATCGGCCGGGCGCGGAAGCTCGCGACCGCCGCCGAGGTGGCGAACGCCGACACCAGCGCGATCGTCATGTCGGTAAGGGCGAACCAGGGAATGAACGGATTGATCAGCACGCTGATGATCGTGCTCACGGTGGCGGCGAGCCAGGCGCACACGAACGCGACCTTGCGGTCGGAAGCGAGCAGCAGAGCGCACAGGATGGTGCCGATCGAATCGAGATAGATCGGAAGCTTGACCAGGTAGACGATGGTGCCGATGGAAAAGTTGAGCGCGGCGCACAGGGCGATCACGATCAGTCGCGGCGTTGTCAGCATGCCGGCTCCCCTCGGACGATAGACATAGCTGAACCAGCCGGCGGGGCAACACCCGGCACCCGCCGGTTGCGTTATGCCATGATGAGTCATGGATCCCTTCGTCTTTGCCGCCGTGCTGTTCGCCGCCGCCTGCCATGCGGGGTGGAACGCGGCGGTCAAGAAGGGACTTGATCCGCTCGCCACCACGGTGCTGATCTCGATCGGGGCGGCGCTCGTCGCTCTGCCGCTCGTGCCCTTCACCGGCCTGCCGGCGGGGGCGGCATGGCCCTGGGTCGCCGCCTCGGTGCTGATCCATCTCGTCTATTTCGCCGCCCTGATCGAGAGCTATCGCGCCGGCGACATGGGGCAGGTCTACCCGATCGCGCGCGGCTCGGCGCCGCTGCTCACCGCCGCCGGGACGGCGCTCACGATCGGCGAGCGCATCGGCGCGCAGGCCTGGCTGGGCGTCGTCCTGCTGGCGGGCGGCGTCCTCTTCATGTCGCTGCGCGGCGGCCGCGAGCTGGCCCGTCTCGACCGCCGCGCGGTCGGGTTCGCGCTGTTCACCGCCATCACCATCTGCGCCTATTCGCTGGTCGACGGTATCGGGGCGCGGCTCGCCGGCACCGCCCATGCCTACTCGGCCGCCCTGTTTGTCGGCATCGGTCCGGTGATGCTCGCCTATGCGCTGGCGCGGCGAGGCGGTGGCGTCATGCCCGCGATGCGCCGCCACTGGGGCACCGGCCTCGCCGGCGGTGCGCTGCAGCTCGGCTCCTACGGCATCGCCATCTGGGCCATGACGGTCGCGCCCATCGCCATCGTGGCGGCACTGCGCGAGACCAGCGTGCTGTTCGGCGCGCTGATCGCCGTGGCCGCGCTCGGCGAGCCGCTCCGGCCGGTGCGCATCGTCGCGGCGCTCGCCATCGTGGCCGGGCTGGTGCTGATCCGCCTGAGCTGACGCGGCGCGATTGCCAGGGCAGGCAAGCATGGCGGCTGTGCACGCCCGCAATAGCTGCGACGGCCGCGCTCGTATAGACTTGCCAACGAGCTGCCTGTCGCGGGACTGGCCGAAGTTTCCGCCGGGTGAACGGGCAGCGGTGGTGCCATCGGCAGGCGCCGCGCCTTCATCGACCGGTATTTTTCGTCGATCCGTTCGCACCGCAGCGCGCGCAGGAGGCCTGCGCGCAAAGCGTTTGGCCACCGAACAAGGAGAATTCGATGCGCGCAAGGCTCAGCTTGGCCGTCGCTGTCGCGGCCATCGTCGTTTTGGCAATCCCCGAATCGGCCGGCGCGCAAACCGCGCCCGCCACGGTCCTGACCGGGCTGGTGACCTCCGACCAGGAAGGCGCCATGGAGGGCGTGGTGGTCAGCGCCAAGAAGGCCGGCTCGATCGTCACCGTCAGCGTGATCACCGATGCGAAGGGCCGCTACAGTTTTCCGGCCAACCGGTTGGAGGCGGGCAAGTACACGCTGAAAATCCGCGCCGCTGGCTACGACTTGGCCGCCCCGGCCACCGCCGACGTCGCCGACGAGCAGACCGCCAATGTCGACCTCAAGCTGCGCAAGGCCAGGAACCTGGCGGCGCAGATGAGCAACGGCGAATGGATGATGACCCTGCCCGGCACCGAGAGCGACAAGGCCTTCCTGCTCAACTGCGTCGGCTGTCACACCGTGGAGCGCATCGTCCGCTCGAGCCATGACGCGGAGCAATGGGCGCAGACCATCGTGCGCATGCGCGGCTACGGCCCGGTGAGTCAGCCGATCAAGCCGCAGCGCATGCTTGACCCGGAGCGCTCCGGCCGGCCGGAACAATTCCGCAAGGAGGCCGAGTACCTGGCGAAGATCAATCTCAGCGACACCGCGCAATGGGAATATCCGCTGAAGACCTTGGCGCGCCCGACCGGCCGGTCGACGCGCGTCGTCATCACGGAATACGACATGCCGCGGCCGACCACCGAGCCGCACGACGTCATTGTCGATGCCCAGGGCATGGTCTGGTATTCGGATTTCGGTGAGCTGTTCATTTCCAAGTTCGACCCCAAGACGCTCAAGCTCACCGAATATCCCACCAAAGAGTTCAAGCCGGGCGCGCCGGTCGGCAACCTTTCGCTCGAGTTCGACAAGCGCGGCACACTGTGGTTCGACACCATGTTCCAGGGCGCCCTGGGCAATCTCGATCCCAAGACCGGCGAGGTCAAATATTACCCGCTGGCGCCCGAATATAACGACGTGCGCGTGCAGCTGAACTTCGTCGGGCTGCGCCACGACGTCGACGGCAAGGTGTGGACCAAGAGCGTGGGCACGCAGGAGGTCTTCCGGCTCGATCTCGCCACCGAGAAGTGGGAGCGGTTCCAGCCGCTCAAGGAACTGGCTGGTGGGACTCACAGCATCTACCAAGTCATCTCGGACTCACAGAACAATCTGTGGATGGCTGAGTTCACCAAGGGCCATATCGGCAAGATCGACGCCAAGAGCGGGCAGGTCACCTGGTTCCCCCTGCCGACCAGCAATGCGCGAGCGCGGCGCATGAACATCGACGACCAGGATCGCATCCTGTTCACCGAATATCGCGGCAACAAGGTCGCGCTGTTCGACACCAAGACCGAGAAGCTGACGGAGTGGCCGTTGCCGCCGCACACCTATCCGTATCGCGCCGCCATGGACAAGAACGGCGAGATATGGACCGGCGGCATGCATACCGACCGCGCCGTCAGGCTCGATCCCAAGACCGGCGAGACGGTCGAGTACCTGCTGCCCCGCGAAACCAACATGCGCACCGTGTTCGTCGACAATTCGACGACGCCGGTCACGTTCTGGGTCGGGAGCAACCATGGCGCCGCCCTGGTCAAGGTGGAACCACTGGACTGAGGCTGAGGCCCGTACGCCTGCTCCGTCGCGCGGAGCAGGCGCACGGCGCGCCCTGGTTTACGCGGTGCTCAGCCTGATCGGTGTTGTGTAGGACCGCGCGACCCTCCCGCGTGCGTCAATGAGCAGCCGCCGAGGCCGTCCCGGCGGCATTGCATTGTCCCCACTCGGGGTTCATCCTGACGGCAAGAGCCAATGAGGATGACGCCCAAGGGGGAGGGTCACGTGGTCGATGGAGTCCTGGTGCTCGCCGTCGCGTTCGGATTCCTGGCGTTCCTGTGGGTGCTGGTGCTCTACGGATCGACGTTCTTCGGCCCGAAGACGGAGTGAGTTGCCGTCGCGCCCAGGCGTCTCCGGCGTGCTCTCCAGCCGACTTCTCTGAAGCGGACCACGATAGGTTTTGCTCCGCTCATCCTTGCCGGGCTTGACCCGGCAATCCATCGAATTGCATGGATCCCTTTTTGATGGATGCGCGGGTCGAGCCGCGCATGACGACTTCAATACTTCGCTCTAATCCGGCAGCACCGCGGTGGCTTCGATCTCGACCAGGGCCTCGGGCTCGACCAGGCGGCTCACCTCGACGAGCGCCATGGCGGGAAAATGCTTGCCCATCACCGCGCGGTAGGCGTCGCCCAGCTCCTCGCGCGCCGCGAGGTAGGCGTCCATGTCGGTCACGTACCAGGTCAGCCGCACGATGTGCTCCGGCCGTCCGCCGCCTTCGACCACCACCGCCAGGATGTTGGCGAGCGCCTGGCGCGCCTGCGCCACCAGGCCGACGCGGAACTCGCCCTCCGGGTTGCGCCCGATCATGCCGCCGACGAAGATCGTCTCGCCGCGCGCCTTGATGCCGTCGGAATAGCCTTGCGGGCGCCGCCAGCCGACCGGCTGCAGCACGGTGTGGGCGTCGCGCGGCTTGGTCATGGTTCCCTCACGAGGCGAGCGCGCGTCCCGCGTCGGCGGCGGCGAGGCGCCGCAGTTCGAAGCGCTGGAGCTTTCCGGTCTGCGTGCGCGGAAGGCCGGCGACATATTCGATGGCGCGCGGATATTTGAACGGTGCGATCGTGGCCTTCACGTGCTCCTGCAGCGCCAGGGTCAGCGCGGTGTCGCCGACATGGCCGGGCCGCAGCACGACATAGGCCTTGACGATATGGCCGCGCTCCTCGTCGGGCGCCGCCACCACGCCGCATTCCCCCACCGCCGCATGCTCGAGCAGCGCGGCTTCAACCTCCGGACCGGCGATGTTGTAGCCGGCTGAGATGATCATGTCGTCGGAGCGCGCCTGGTACCAGAAGTATCCGTCCTTATCCATGACATAGGTGTCGCCGGTGATGTTCCAGCCGCTCTGCACGTAGTTGTGCTGGCGGTTGTCGGCGAGATAGCGGCATCCGGTCGGGCCGCGCACCGCGAGGCGCCCGGCGACGCCCGGCGGCATCTCGCGGCCTTCGTCGTCGATCACCTTTGCGACGTAGCCGGGCACCGGCCTGCCGGTCGAGCCGGCGCGGATCTGCTCCTGCGGCGAGCCAATGAAGATGTGCAGCATCTCGGTCGCGCCGATACCGTCCATCAGCTTCAGCCCGGTCGCGGCCAGCCACGCATCGAAGGTCGCCTTGGGCAGGGCCTCGCCGGCCGAGACGCACTTGCGCAGGCTAGATACGTCATGCTCGCCGAGCTTGCCCAGCATGGCGCGATAGGCGGTCGGCGCCGTGAAGCAGGCGGTGGCGCGCCACCTGGCGATCGCCGCCAGGAGCTCGTCGGGCGGTGCCTTCTCCAGCAGCACCGTCGATGCGCCCACCCGCATGGGGAACAGCACCAGCCCGCCCAGCCCGAACGTGAAGGCGAGCGGCGGCGAGCCGATGAAGCGGTCGACCGGGCTCGCGCGCAACACGTGGCGGCCGTAGGTGTCGCAGGTCGCCAGCATGTCGCGATGCACGTGCATGCATCCCTTGGGCTCGCCGGTCGTACCCGACGTGAAGGCGATCAGGCACACGTCCTCGGCCGCCGTTTCGCAGGCGGCAAAATTCTCGTAGCCGGGTTGCCGCATCAGAGAGTCGAGCGCATCCGGCCCGTCGCCGGCCCAACAGACGATCTGCTTGAGGTCGCGCGCGCTCGCCTTGGCGGCCTCCATGTCCTCGACGAGGCGGGCGTCGCACAGCGCCAGGCCGATCTTCGCCTTGGTGATGATGGTGCCGAGCTCGCGCGCGCGCAGCAGCGGCATGGTGGCGACCACGATGCCGCCCGCCTTGATCACCGCCAGGTAGGCGGCGACCATCATCGGATTGTTGGGCCCGCGCAGCAGCACCCGGTTGCCCGGCGTGAGACCGAGGTCGCGCGTGAGGACGTTGGCGATGCGGTTCACGCGTTCGCCAAGCTCCGCATAGGTCAGGCTTCCGGTGGGCGAGATCAGGCAGGGGCGGTCGCCCTGGCCGGCCGTGATCCAGCGGTCGAGCAGCTCGCTGACGCAGTTCAGGCGCTCGGGATACTGCAGTTCGGGCAGGCCTAGCAGGAAGTCTGGCCACGCGCCGCGCGGCGGCAGGTTGTCACGGGCGAAAGTGTCGATCGGGCTGCTGGTCATCGTGCGTCTCATTCCGCCGCCAGCGCCGGCTTGGCGGCGCCCTTGAGCGTCTCGCGCGCGATCACGATTTTCTGCACCTCGCTCGCCCCTTCATAGATGCGCAGCGCGCGGATCTCGCGATAGAGCTCCTCGACCTTGACGCCCTTGGTGACGCCCAGTCCGCCGTGCAGCTGGACCGCGCGGTCGATCACGCGCTGCGCCATCTCGGTCGCGAACAGCTTGGCCATCGCGGCTTCGCGGGTGATGCGGGCGGCGCCGCCGTCCTTGGCCCACGCCGCGCGATAGACCAGCAGCGCCGCGGCGTCGATGTCGGTGGCGCTTTCGGCGATGGCGGCTTGCGTCATCTGCATGTCGGCCAGCGACCCGCCGAAGATTTTGCGCGCGCGCGTATGCTCGATCGCCTCGTGCAGCGCCCGCCGGGCAAGGCCGAGCGCGGCCGCGCCCACGCTCGGGCGGAACACGTCGAGCGTCGCCATGGCGACCTTGAACCCTTCGCCTGCCTGGCCGAGCCGGTTGGCGACCGGCACCCGCACGCCGTCGAACGACAGCGTCGCCAGCGGATGCGGCGCGATCACCTCGATGCGCTCGGCGACCATGACGCCGGCCTCGGCGGCATCGACCACAAAGCACGACAAGCCGCGCGCGCCGGGCGCCTCGCCGCTGCGCGCCACCACCACGTAATGGTCGGCGATGCCGCCGTTGGAGATGAAGGTCTTGCTGCCGGTGATGCGCACGTGCGCCGGCCCGTCGGGAGTCGCCGTGGTCTCGATCGCTGCGACGTCGGAGCCGGCCTCGCTCTCGGTGAGGGCGAAGCCGGCGATGGCCTGCCCGTCGCGCACCGGCGGCAGGTAGCGGCCTTTGAGCTCGTCCGTGCCGAACAGCGTGATTGCGCCGGTGCCCAGCCCCTGCATGGCGAAGGCGAAATCCGCCAGCCCGTCGCGGAAGCTCAAAATGTCCCGCGCCAGGCACAGCGTGCGCACGTCGAGCCGCGGATGGAAGCCGCCATGGGCCGCCGGCACGACCGCCTTGAGGAATCCCGCCTCGCCGAGCGCTTTCACCCGTGCACGGCAGGCGGCATCGACATCGTCATGCGGCAGGCCGGGGAGCGCCTCGTCGGCCCAGCGCGCCAGCGCATCGGCGAAGCCGCGATGGCGCGTGGTGAAGAATGGCCAGCCGAGGAGGTCGGGCGTCATGTCAGTTGCCCTCGAAGGCCGGCTTCTGTTTCGCGGCGAAAGCGCGGTAGGCGCGGGAAAAGTCTTCTGTCTTCATGCACAGCGCCTGCGCGACCGCCTCTGCCTCGATCGCGGTCTCCACCGACATCGCCCATTCGGTCTCCAGCATGCGCTTGGTCATGGCGTTGGCGAAGGTTGGCCCGTTGGCGAGCTCGTGCGCCAGCGCCTGCGCGCTCGTGAGCAACGTATCGGGCGCGGCGAGGCGATTGAAAAAGCCCCAGCGCTCGGCCTCCTCGCCGCCGAGCACGCGGCCGGTATAGAGCAGCTCGGCAGCGCGGCCGTGGCCGACGATGCGCGGCAGGATCGCACAGGCGCCCATGTCGCAGCCCGCGAGTCCCACGCGGTTGAACAGGAACGCCACCTTGGCGGCGGCGGTGCCGATGCGGATGTCGGACGCCATGGCAATGATAGCGCCGGCGCCGGCGCACACGCCGTCGATCGCCGCTACGATCGGCTGCGGGCAGGCGCGCATCGCCTTGACCAGCTCGCCGGTCATGCGCGTGAAATCGAGCAGGCCGGCGGTCGCCATCCCGACCAGCGGCCCGATGATCTCGAACACGTCGCCGCCCGAGGAGAAATTGCCGCCGGCGCCGGTCACCACGATGGCCTTGACGCCCTTGTCCTTGGCGGCGGCGCGAAAAATGTCGGCGAGCTCGGCGTAGCTCTCGAAGGTCAGCGGGTTCTTCTTCAGCGGGCGGTCGAGCGTGATGGTCGCCACCTTGCCGTCGACCGTGAAGCGCACGCGCCGGCCCAGATACTCGGACAGCGGCAGCGTCACCGGGTTGGCAGCCGTCATGATGTCCCCCGTTTGGCGCTGGCCTTGCGCGCCGACGCCTTGGCCTTGTCGAGCAGGCGCATCAGCTCGCTGGTCTCGCCGGGCGACAGGTCGCCGAGAATCTCGGCGATCCAGTTGCCGTTGGCGCGCGCCATGGCGCGGAACGCTTTGCGCCCTTCCGCCGTGAGACTGACGATCTGGGCGCGGCGGTCGTGCGGTGCCGGCCGGCGCGCGACCAGCTTCTGCGCCGCCAGCCGGTCGACCAGGCCGGTGACGTTGCCGTTGGTCACCATCATACGCTGCGACAGTTCGCCCAGCGTCATACCGTTGGGCGCGCGGTCGAGCTGCGCCATCAGGTCGAAGCGCGGCAGCGTCACGTCGAACTGCTCGCGCAGCCGCCGGCGCACTTCGCCCTCGATCAGCATCTTGCAGGTGAAGATGCGCAGCCACAGGCGCAGCTCGGTCTTGTGGTCGTCGGGCCGTTCCGCGACCTTGGTCTCGGCGTCGAGCGGGATGGTCACGTCGTCCATCACGCCTCTCCACCCGCCACAGTGAGCGTCGCGCCGGTCACGGCGCCTGCCTCCGGCGCGCACAGGAACAGCACTGCTGCCGCCACTTCTTCCGGGCGGATCAGGCGGCCGAGCGGATTGTGCCTGAGCATCTCGGCCAGCACCTCATGGCGTGGACGGCCGGTGCGCTGCTCCAGCCGCGCGACGCTGTCGCGCACCATGTCGGTGTCGGTATAGCCGGGGCAGACTGCGTTGACCGTGACACCGCTCGCCGCCGTCTCCACCGCCAGCGCCCGCACCAGGCCGACCACCGCGTGCTTGGCGGCGCAATAGGCCGACACATAGGCATAGCCTTTCAGGCCGGCCGTCGACGCCACCGCCACGATGCGCCCGGACCGCCGCGCCGTCATGTCGCCGATCACGGCGCGGATCGCATGCACCGCGCCCATCACGTTGAGCTCGAACATGCGGCGGAACAGGTCAGGGTCGGATTTTTGGAAGGGCGCGCTCTCAGCGCCGCCGGCATTGGCGACCAGGATGTCGATGGCGCCGTGCCTGGCGACCGCCTGCCTGAAACCTTCGCCGAGCGCCTGCGCATCGGTGACGTCGGCCACCACGTAGCCGCGGGCATCGGCGGCGTCGACCGTCTCCTCCAGCGCCGTCTCGTTGCGGCCGACGACCGTGACGGTGGCCTCGGCGGCGCTCAGAGCCGCGGCCACGGCGCGGCCAATCCCGCGTCCACCGCCGGTCACCACGGCATGCCGTCCATCGAGCGTCATGCGCCGGAAGCCCTCGATTCGGCCGTAATGCACATTATTTTAGGCTTAAAATTTTTAAGCTTCAAGCTTGCCGGTGAATTATTTTAAGTCTAAAATAATCGCCATGAGTCGTCCGGCTTGGCTGGAGGGCGCGCATGAAGATCAACGTCGTGGGCGGCGGGCCGGCCGGGCTCTACTTCGCCATCCTGATGAAGAAGTCGTGGCCCGGCACCGCCGTCACGGTGTTCGAGCGCAACCGGCCGGAGGATACGTTCGGCTTCGGCGTCGTGTTCTCCGACGAGACGCTGGACAATTTCGAGGCGCACGACCGCGAAACCTATCGCGCCCTCAAGGGCCACTTCGCCTACTGGGACGACATCGAGATCAACTTCCGCGGCACCGTGCACCGCATCGGCGGCAACGGGTTCTGCGGCTGCTCGCGCACGACACTCCTGAAGATCCTCAACCGGCGCGCCCGCTCGCTCGGCGTCGAGCTCAAGTTCGGCCGCGAGATCACCGACATCGGGGCGCTGGCGCGCGGCGCCGATCTGACCATCGGCGCCGACGGCATCAACTCGCGGGTGCGCCGCACCTTCGCCAACCGGTTCAACCCGACCACGGACCTGCGGCCGAATTTCTTCTCCTGGATGGGCTCGACGCGGCCGTTCGACGCCTTCACGTTCTTCTTCCGCGAAACCACGCACGGCATCTTCATCGCCCACTGCTACCAGTACCAGCCAGGGCGCTCGACCTGGGTGATGGAGACCGACCCGGAAACGTTTCGCCGCGCCGGGCTCGACCGCAGTGACGAAAAAGCCTCCGCGCGCTTCCTCGAGGAGGTGTTCGCCGAGGAGCTGCAGGGCCATCGGCTGATCACCAACAAGTCGATCTGGCGCAATTTTCCTACCGTGCGCTGCGAGCATTGGACCGCCGGCAACGTGGTGCTGATCGGCGACGCCAAGGCGACGGCGCATTTCTCCATCGGCTCGGGCACCAAGCTCGCCATGGAGGACGCGATCGCACTGCACCAGGCGTTCCGCGCCACCGGCGGGCGCGACGTCACGGCGGCGCTGGCGACGTTCGAGGCCCAGCGCCGCGACGAGGTGGAGAAGACGCAGCACTCCGCCGACGTGTCGCTGGTGTGGTTCGAGCACGTCCGCCGCTTCTGGGCCATGGACCCGACCCGCTTCGCCTTCGGCCTGATGACGCGCTCCAAGGCCATCACCTACGACAACCTGGCGCTGCGCGCGCCGGAGTTCGTGCACGAGCTCGACCGCGTGGCGGCGCGCGAGGTGAGGGCGCAAGGCTTCGACGCCAACACGTCTGCGCCGGTGGCGCCCATGTTCCAGCCGTTCCGCCTGCGCGGCATGACGGTCGCCAACCGCGTCGTCGTCTCGCCCATGTGCCAGTACTCGGCGGTCGACGGCCTGCCCAACGACTGGCACCTGGTGCATCTCGGCAGTCGCGCCATCGGCGGCGCCGGCCTCGTGTTCACCGAGATGACCGACGTGTCGGAAGGGGCGCGCATCTCGCCCGGCTGCACCGGGCTCTACAACGACGCGCAGGAAGCGGCGTGGCGGCGTATCGTCGACTTCGTCCACGCCAACTCGGCAGCAAAGCTCTGCATGCAGCTCGGCCATGCCGGCCGCAAGGGCGCGACGCGGCTGATGTGGGAGGGCATGGACGAGCCGCTGGCCGAAGGCGCGTGGCCGATCGTCTCGGCGTCGCCCATTCCCTATTACCCGCACAGCCAGGTGCCGCGCGAGATGACGCGCGCCGACATGGAGCGCGTGGTCGCCGACTTCGTCGCCGCGACGCGGCGCGCCGAGCGCGCCGGCTTCGACATGATCGAGCTGCACTGCGCCCATGGCTATCTGCTGGCAAGCTTCATCTCGCCGCTGACCAATATGCGCACCGACGACTTCGGCGGCTCGCTCGACAACCGCATGCGCTTCCCGCTCGAGGTTTTTTCCGCCATGCGCCGGGCCTGGCCCGACGAGAAGCCGATGTCGGTCAGAATCTCTGCCACCGACTGGGTCGATGGCGGGCTCACCGGCGACGATGCGGTGGCGGTGGCGCGCCTGTTCGCCGAGGCCGGCTGCGATCTCATCGACGTGTCGACCGGGCAGACCGTCGCCGACGCGCAGCCGGTCTATGGCCGCATGTTCCAGACGCCGTTCTCCGACCAGATCCGCAACGAGGGCGGGCTCGCCACCATGTGCGTGGGCGCCATCACCAGCGCCGACCAGGTCAACACCATCGTGGCGGCCGGCCGCGCCGACGTGGTGGCGCTGGCGCGGCCGCATCTGGTGGATCCGTTCTTCACCATGCGCGCCGCCGCCTGGTACGGCGCGCGCGCGATGCACTGCCCGCCGCAATATTACCCCGGCCGCGACCAGATTTTCCGCAACGCCCCGCGCGACCGCGAGGAACTCGCCGAGCTCCGCCGCAAGGCGCGGCCCAAGGCGCATGCCGCCACGTTCAAGCAGGCGGCCGAGTAGGGGGCTGGCGCGCTCCGCGCGGTTGACGATGCCTTCAGCCGTCAGATATCACGGCTTGATCGTCATGCTGCGAAACGATTGCTTCGCTTCGTCTTGTTTCTTGCACTGCTTTTTACCGATCCTCGCGCCGTCGTCGCTCAAGACCTGCACCGTGTCCGGCGCGACTGCAAACAGTGCTTCCGGTCGCAAATCCTTGAAATCGACGCCGTCGACCCGCGTTGCCCTGTCGCTTCCGGGGCCCGTCCAGCGATAGAGCGCAAAGGTTCCGCTGTCAGCGGTCGGTCCGGCGATCACCAGATAGCTGGCGCCAACCCGTTCCATGCTGCGGATGCCCCTTTGCTTCAGTTTCAGACCGATCGGCGCCCCGAATTTCGCCGCCCTGCCGTTCAACAGGTCTTCCGGATTTTCCAGGAGAACGACCAGGGCACGCTTCTTCCGAATCGGATTCCGGAAGCCGATGAGCAGTTTGCCATCCGGCGTCGCCGCGAGGCCCTCGATGTTGAGGCCGTCTCTGTCTTCCGGGGCGAGTTTCGCTGCACCCGACAATTTGTAGGGCTTGAGCTGCTCAGCGGCGAGCAGGTCATCGAGAAGCTTCGTATAGGGTTGACCGATCGGGATCACCGACGGCGGCTGTCCTGCCGTGACGTCGGTTGCGAAGAACCGATGTCGGGGCTCTTGAAATTTTCCTTTGCCGTTGCGGCCGTGGGAGGAAATCCAATAGATGCGGTTTCCGACCATGGCGGCGCCCTCCAGGTCGGATTCCTTGTTCGCGCCCAGAAAATCGGAAAGCGCGACCGACCCGACAGGGCCCTGCCGACCCCGCTTGTAGATCTGCAACCGGTTGCTCTCGTCGCCGGCGACGATGAAATGCTCGGCATCGAGCGCCACGGCCGCGGAGGCGTCGCACATCCCTTTGTAGGTGAAGATGTCGGTTTGCGCGCTCGCGGGGTGCGGCAGGCCGGTGACACAAGTAACAACAAGGATTGCGACCGCCGCTATTGTCGATCGCATGCAGGCCTCCCATCGCTCGACCGCGGCCGTCTGATGATATGATTATTTTAAGTTAAGTTGTGAACCAGTCCAATCGCACGTCAAGTCTCAGCCTTTTCGCAGACCTGATAATTCACACCCGTCGCGGCACGATCAGCTTCGCCGTGAAACTCTGCACCGCGTCGCCGCGCTGGTTGCGCGTGACGCTGCGCACCGTGGCGCTGCCGCGGTCGGGCCGCGAGCGTGATGGCTTGATCTCCAGCACTTCACTTTCGACCTGCAGCGTGTCGCCGGGACGCACCGGGTTCGGCCATTCCAGCGTGCCGCCGGCCCCGACGATGCCGCCGGCGAGCGGCAGTCCCGTCTCGACCAGGAGCCGCATGGTGATCGCCGCCGTGTGCCAGCCGCTCGCCGCCAGGCCGGCGAACATGGTCTTTTTGGCGGCGTCGTTGTCGAGGTGGAACGGCTGCGGGTCGAACTTTTGGGCGAACGCCTTGATCTCTGCCTCGTCGATCACCTGCGTGCCGCTCAAGAAGCGCTGCCCGACCGTCAGATCGTCGAGATAGAGGCGCTTGTCAGGGGATGACGTCATGATCAGGCTCCTGGCCAAATGCTTGCGCCGCCTCGCGATCGTGCGCCGTAGATACCATGGGGCGATGGGCGTGCATTCGATAGGTTTGGGTTTCCACACTCGAACCATCGGAGATGTCAGATGCACGCATCGAACATTTGCACGCCCATCGCGGACTATATTGGCACGATTTTCGTGGCGATCGAACTGAGCCAGAAGACTTGGTTGGCGGTGGTGCGCAGTCCCGACCGGGATCGGATCTCTGGTCATAAGCTGGAGGGCGGGAACGACGCCGGCTTGCTGGCGCTGATTGAGAGCGTACGGGCGCGAGCGGCGCGGGCGCTGGGCTCGGCGCCGGCGGTGGTGAGTTGCTACGAGGCGGGCTACGACGGGTTTTGGCTACACCGGCGGCTGGTGGCGGCCGGGATTACGAACTTTGTGTTCGACCCATCCAGCATTGCGGTGGAGCAGCGCCGGCGGCGGGCGAAGACGGACCGGCTTGACGGCGAGCTATTGCTGCGGACCCTGATGGCGCATTGTCGCGGCGAGCCGCGGGTGGTGCGGATTGTGCGGGTGCCGAGCCGGGAGCAGGAGGATGTGCGGCGGGGGAGCCGGGAACGCGAGCGGCTGATCAAGGAAC
>DATFWC010000562.1:0-3792 GCA_035259885.1 Xanthobacteraceae bacterium | reverse complement strand
ATGGGCACGCCCGAGTTCGCGCTGCCGACGCTGACCGAGATTGCCGGACGCGGGCACGAGATCGCGGCGGTCTATACGCGCGCCGCCAAGCCGGCCGGGCGCGGCATGGAGCTCCAGCCGACGCCGATCGACCGCGAAGCGCGGCGCCTCGGGCTAAATGTCCTGACGCCGGCGACGCTGCGCAGCGCCGAGGCGCAGGCGGCCTTTCGCGCCCACGGCGCCGACGCCGCCGTGGTGGTGGCCTATGGGCTGATCCTGCCGCGACCGATTCTCGAGGCGGCCCCGCTCGGCTGCTTCAATTTGCATGCGTCGCTGCTGCCGCGCTGGCGCGGCGCCGCGCCGATCAACCGCGCCATCATGGCGGGCGACGCCGAGACCGGTGTCATGGTGATGAAGATGGACGAAGGCCTGGATACCGGGCCGGTGGCCATGGCGGAACGCGTGCCGATCGCACTCGAGATGACGGCGGGCGAGCTGCACGACCGACTGGCGCGGCTCGGCGCCGACCTGATGGTGCGGGCGCTGGGCGCGCTGGAACGCGGCTCGCTCGCGCTGACGCCGCAGCCCGACGCTGGCGTCACCTATGCGGCCAAGATCGACAAGAGCGAGACGCGCATCGACTGGGCAAAGCCGTGGCGGCAGGTGCACGACCATTGCCGCGGGCTGTCGCCGTTTCCCGCCGCCTGGTGCGAGATTCTTGGCACGCGGACGAGGGTGCTGCGCACCACGCGCGGCGACGGCGCGGGCCAGCCCGGCACCGTCCTCGATGACGCGCTTACGGTCGCCTGCGGCGACGGGGCCGTGCGCATCCTCGAGCTGCAGCGCGCCGGACGTCAGCCGATGCGGGCGGAAGAATTTTTGCGCGGCACGCCGGTCGTGACGGGACAGCGGCTGGAATGAAGGTCTCGACTCAGCCGCGCGCTTTCACCGGTCGCCGCGCCGGCTCCGGCTCGGCATCGTGGTGGCTCGACGCGCCGGCCCAGTGATGGCGCCGGCGCTCGATGAACTCGGCCAGATCGTCCTCGGTCACGCGCATCAGGTCGGCATGGCCATAGCCCTTGGCGTAGTCGACCACCGACACGATCTCGGGCGTGATGCGGACCATCGCGATCTCGTGGCGGTTGGGCTTGGGCAGCACGCGGTATTCGGGATAGCGGGTCAGCAGCAGCGCGTAGGCATGGTCGACCTCGGCCGTGTCGTCGACCACGACGGCCTGGCCGGCCAGCGACAGCCCCTTGATGTCGAGCGGACGGTGGTAGTCCTTGGCGATCGCCGCCGACACCCGCGCGTCGTGAGAAATATTCTGCACCTTCTGGCCGTCGCGGTCGGTGAAGAAATAGATGACCAGGCCGTCGTTGCAGTAGGACACCACGGTCGCCTGCGGCCAGCCGTCCGGGCGGTTGGTCGCGATCGTGAGGATCCGGTGCTCGTCGAGCAGGCGCGTGATCAGGTCCCTGAAGGTACGTTTCATGGGCCGTCTCCGGCTGGGATTGGCTATGGTATCCCGCGTTTGCCCCGCGTCGTCCAGAGTACCTCATGCCGCGCTACAAGCTATTGATCGAATATGACGGAACGCCGTTCGTCGGATGGCAAATCCAGGCCAGCGGACCGTCGGTCCAGGGCGTGATCGTCGCGGCCATCCGGGCCTTCACGGGGGAAGAGGTGGCGGTCCAGGGCGCCGGCCGCACCGACGCCGGCGTCCACGCCATCGGCCAAGTGGCGCACGTGGACCTAGCCAGGGCGTGGGACTGCGACACGGTGCGCAACGCGCTCAACGCCCATCTTCGCCCGCACCCGATCGCCGTGCTCATGGCCGAGCGGGTGGCCGACGACTTCGATGCGCGGTTTTCGGCAAAACAGCGCCGCTATCTCTACCGCGTCATCAACCGGCGCGCCGATCTGGCCCTCGACCGCACGCGCGCCTGGCGCATCCCACGGCCGCTCGACGTGCCGACGATGCATGAAGCCGCCCAAAAACTGGTGGGCCGGCACGACTTCACCACCTTCCGCGCCGCCGAATGCCAAGCCAAATCGCCGGTGAAGACGCTCGACCGGCTGGCGGTCGAGCGCCAGGGCGACGAGGTGCGCATCCACGCCGCCGCCCGCTCGTTCCTGCACAACCAGGTGCGCTCGATGGCGGGCTCGCTGGTGCTGGTCGGCGACGGCAAATGGAGCGCCGACGATCTTGCCGCCGCGCTCGCGGCACGCGACCGCAGCGCCTGCGGCCAGGTCGCGCCGGCCGACGGGCTCTATCTCGTGGCGGTGGAGTATTGATTCAGGCGGCGAAATATTTTTCCAGAATCCGCCGATAGACGGCGGTGAGCCCGGCGAGGTCGGCGACGGCGGTGCGCTCGTCGACCTGGTGCATGCTGTCGCCTACCAGCCCGAACTCGATCACCGGGCAGTAGTCCTTGATGAAACGGGCGTCTGAGGTGCCGCCGGCGGTGGAGAGTTTTGGCGCGCGGCCGGTGACCTCGGCGACGGCGCCGCTGACGAGCTCGACGAAGCGCGACGGCTGCGTGAGGAACACGTCGGCATTGGAGGGCTCCCAGTCGATGCGCCAGCGGGCGCCGGCGGACGCCGCGGCGGCGCGGCGCTCGATCAAGGCCTTCAGCACGTCGCGCGTGTGATGATCGTTGAAGCGGATGTTGAAGCGCGCGCGCACCTCGGCCGGGATCACGTTGACGGTGCGATTGCCCACATCGATCGAAGTGAACTCGAGGTTGGACGGATCGAAATGCGCGCTGCCCTGGTCGAGCGGCTCGGCCATGAGCGCGCTCATGATGCGCACGATGCTGCGGATCGGGTTGTCGGCACGATCCGGATATGCGACGTGGCCCTGCTTGCCGTTGACCGTGAGCGTGCCATTGAGCGAGCCGCGCCGCCCGATCTTGATCACGTCGCCCAGCGCCTGCGCGCTGGTCGGCTCGCCGAGAATGCAGTGGTCAAAAGTCTCGCCGCGCTCGGCCGCCCATTTGAGCAGTTTGACCGTGCCGTTGACCGCGATGTCCTCCTCGTCGCCGGTGATGAGGAACGAGACCGAGCCGCGCGGCTTGCCGCCGACAGCGTCAAGATAATCGAGCGCCGCCGCCACGAAGCAGGCGACGCCGCCCTTCATGTCGACGGCGCCGCGGCCGAACAGCACGCCGTCGTGAATCTCGCCGGCGAAGGGCGCGTGGGTCCAGGCGGCCTCGTCGCCCGGCGGCACCACGTCGGTGTGGCCGGCAAACACCAGGTGCGGGCCTTGCGTGCCGATGCGTGCGTAAAGGTTCTCGATTTCCGCCGTGCCCGGTTCGGCGAATTTCGGCCGCTGCACCGTGAAGCCGGCGGCGCGCAGCACGCCGTCGAGAAATTCCAGCGCACCGCCTTCCGCCGGCGTGACCGAGCGGCAGCGTACGAGATCGCGAGCGATGGCGACGGGATCGGCCGGCATGATCAATCCCGCAGCAGCTCGTTGATCGAGGTTTTCGCGCGCGTGCGCTCGTCCACGCGCTTGACGATCACGGCGCAGTAGAGGCCGGGACCGGGCGATCCGTCCACCATCGGCTTGCCCGGCAGCGTGCCGGACACCACGACCGAGTAAGGCGGCACCTCGCCCTGCAGCACTTTCCCGCTGTCGCGGTCGACGATTTTCGTCGACGCCCCGAGATAGACGCCCATGGACAGGACCGAGCCTTCGCGCACCACCACGCCTTCCGCCACTTCGGCGCGCGCCCCGATGAAGCAATTGTCCTCGATGATCACCGGGCCCGCCTGCAACGGCTCGAGCACGCCGCCGATGCCGGCGCCGCC
>DATFWC010000561.1:0-2433 GCA_035259885.1 Xanthobacteraceae bacterium | reverse complement strand
GTCGTGCACGTCGGCGTTCACCGGCACATGATATTCGGCAATGTTGGCGTTCATGATGCGGCCGAAATGGTGATCGACGAGGGTTTCCTCGTGCAGCGCCATGCCGATGCCCCACACCACGCCGCCCATGATCTGGCTGCTTGCCGTCTTCGTGTTGAGGATGCGCCCGGCCGCAACCGCGTTGACGACGCGGGTGACGCGAATAACGCCGAGCCGCTCGTCCACCTTCACCTCGGCGAAGATGGCCGAATGGACATTGTGGGCATGCGGGCCTTCTTCGGCGAAGGTGGTGGATTCCTCCCTCTCGATGCGGTCCGCTCCGCCATGCCGCATGGCATCCGGGATCGACACCGCACGCGAAGCATCCCGCTTGCTCACGAGCTTGCCGTCGGCCAGCGCAACGTCGTCAGGCGCGGCGTTGGCAAGCGGCGAATTCGGCATCCGCTTTGCCAGCCGCAGCAGCTCGTTGCGGACCGCCGCGGCGGTCGTCGCGATTCCGTTCGACACCGAGGCCGCGATCCATGATCCGCCTTCGACCGGAGACTGCGGCAGCGTCGAGTCGCCAAGCTTGATGGTAATGCTGTCGAGCGGCAGCCCGAGCATGTCGGCGGCGACCTGGGCCATGATCGTATAGGTGCCGGTGCCGATGTCGGAGGTCGCGCAGGACACTTCCGCATGCCCATTGGCGGAGAGCGCGATGCGTACCGCGATGGGCACTTGCAATGCTTCCCAGATGCCGGTGGCCATGCCCCAGCCCACCAGCTCGGTGCCGTCGCGCATCGAGCGCGGCTCGGGGTTGCGCCTGGCCCAACCGAATGCGTCCGCACCCTGGCGGTAGCAATCGCGCAGATTCTTGCTGCTGTACGGCCGGTCTGTGGTCTGGTCGCGATCCGAGTAGCACCGCAGGCGCAGCTCCAGCGGATCGAGCTTGAGCGCGACCGCCAGTTCGTCCATCGCGCTTTCGAGCGCAAAGACGCCCGTCGCGGCGCTGGGGGCGCGCATGTCGCATGAGGTGGGCAGGTCGAGTTTGACGAGCCCGTGCGCGTACTTCGCATTGGCGCTTTTGTAGAGCAGACCGGACCAGCCGGTCTCCTGCCGATGAAAATCCTCATATTGCGATGTCACGGTGATCGCATCGTGCGTGATCGCATCGAGCGTTCCGTCGCGGTTTGCGCCCAGCTCGATGCGCTGGATCATGGCGGGCCGGTAGCCGATCCCGTACATCTGTTGGCGCGTCAGCACGACGCGCACCGAGCGCTCGAGCGCGCGCGCCGCCAGCACGGCGAGTACGACCTCATATTGCGGCCGCAGCCCCGAACCGAAGCCACCGCCCATGAAAGGCGACATGACCCGCACGTCGTCCGGCTTGAGGTCGAACACGCCGCAGAGGTAGCGCTGGACATTCTGCACGCCCTGGGTCTTGTCGTAGACCGTGAGCTTGCCGCCGCCCTCCCACACTGCCGTGGCGGCAAACAGTTCCATCGGGTTGTGATGCTCGATCGGGACGTAATACTCGCCCGTGTGGCGCACCTTGGCGGCGGCCAATGTCGCCTCGGGCGTGCCGCGCGGCTTCGGCGGCCCGAACATCTTGCCGAGTTCCAGCGGGACGGCCTCATCACGCCGGCGATAGACATCGGTGACATGCGCTTCTTCGTTATAGTCCACGCGGACCAGCGATGCCGCGAAACGCGCGATTTCGGCGTCCTCGGCAACAACCAGGGCGATGGGCTGGCCATTGAATAGAATGCGCTCGTCGTAAAGCGGCCGGAGCGGCGACCCGTCCGGCGCCACGTCGTCGTGGTAGGCGCTATCGTTGTCCGGCAGGCGCGGCCGGTTCTGGTGGGTGAGGACGTCGATCACGCCTTCAACCCGCAGCGCCTCGCTCGCGTCGATGCGCACGATGCGGCCTTTGGCAATGGTGGATGCGACGATACTGGCATAGGCGAGGCCGGGCACATTGAACTCGGCGGCATATTTGGCTGCGCCGGTGACTTTGGCGCGGCCGTCGATGCGGGATGTGGGGGTGCCGATGTAAGCCGTCATGAATTTTCTCGCTTGATTGACTTGTTGCGCAGCGACCGCCGACGCGCGCCCTGTTCTGATGGCGATGCAAGGTGCATCGGCTGGCTCACAGGACCTTCTTGTTGGATTGCGATTGCGGCGTGCCGCGCGCGGCCTGGGTCAGGGCGCGAACGATGCCGCGGCGCGCCAGCTCGATCTTGAAGGAATTGTGCGCATAGCCCCTGGCGTCGCGCAGCAGCAGGTTCGCCGCGTGCACGAAAGCCGCCTGGTTGGCGGCCTGCCCGCGCAGGGCCGCTTCGGCCGCGACATCACGCCATGGCTTGTGCGCAACGCCGCCGAGCGCCAGCCGGGCCTCCTTGATGGTGCCCCCTTCAAGCTCGAGCGCCGCCGCGATCGACACAAGGGCGAACG
>DATFWC010000560.1:0-2070 GCA_035259885.1 Xanthobacteraceae bacterium | reverse complement strand
TGTCGAGCGACAGCGGCTGGACGTGGAACTGGAGGTTGGCGCGCTCGCGCGCCGGGTCGGAGCGGGTGAACAGGCCGAGCTGCGACGGCGCCATGGTCAGCGGGCCGCGGCGGAACAGCGCGTATTCCAGCGCCATGCCGGCGCGCCCGAGCAACGAGTGATAGGTCTCATTGAGCGTCCTGATTCCGCTCACCTGGTAGATGAGACGGAGCTGCAGGTGATCCTGCAGATTGGCGCCCACGCCCGGCTTGTCGCGCACGACGGGGATTCCGAGATCGCGCACGGCGGCGCCGGGGCCGACGCCCGACAGCATGAGGATGTGCGGCGAGCCGATGGCGCCGGCCGCAAGGATAAGCTCGTGGCGGCAGCGCGCGCGGAACACCTGTCCGTCGCGGCGAAAGCGCACGGCAGCGGCGCGGCCGTCGGCGAACTCGACCGCCTCGACGAGCACGCCGGTCTCCAGGCGCAGATTGTTGCGGCCGAGCACCGGCTTGAGGAATCCGCGCGCCGCCGACCAGCGCCGACCGCGCCGCTGGTTGACATGAAAATAGCACGAGCCCTCGTTGTCGCCGCAGTTGAAGTCGTCGATCGCCGCGATGCCGGCCTGCGCCGCGGCAGCGCGGAACGCATCCAGCAGATCCCAGCGCACACGCGGCGCTTCGATGTGCCATTCGCCGCCGACCGCGTGGTGATCGCTCGCGCCGAGAAAATGATCCTCGTGCCGCTTGAAGTACGGCAGCACGTCGTCCCAGCCCCAGCCGGCGAGGCCGAGCTGACGCCAGTGATCGTAGTCGGCCGCCTGCCCGCGCATGTAGATCATGGCGTTGATGGCAGACGAGCCGCCGATCACTTTTCCGCGCGGATAGGCGAGGCTGCGGCCGTTGAGCCCCTCCTCCGGCTCGGTGCGGAACATCCAGTCGGAGCGCGGATTGCCGATGGCGAACAGGTAGCCGACCGGGATGTGGTACCAGATCCAGTTGTCGCGCCCGCCGGCCTCGAGCAGGAGCACGCGCGAGCCGGCGTCGGCCGACAGCCGGTTGGCCAGCACGCAGCCGGCCGAGCCGGCGCCGACGATCACGTAGTCGTAGTCGCCGTCGATCGTGGTGACCTGGCTCACGCGGCACTCACTGACATCGGACTAGTGCCCCGCTTCCGAAGTTCGTGATACATGGCAGCACCCTCTGACACGAACTTCGGAAGCAAAGGGGCACCAGCAAGTATATGCTTCTAGTGCCGCTTTTCGATTTGAAGTTCCTAAACGAGCTTACGGCAGGCGGCGTAGGAACTTCAAATCGGCGGCACCAGAGCATGATCCCGAAAAGTGGGTACCGGTTTTCGGAAAAGATCATTCTCCAAGCATAACTTAGGGCGAGATGGCGATTCGAAGAAAAGTCATCTCGCTCTGGTGCCTGCTCGATCGAACCCGGCATCAGGAGAGCTGCGGCCGGCGCTCGGTCTGCCATTTGACGAGCAGAATATAGCCGGCCTGGACGAAGGTGAGCGCATTGGCCCAGACGATCGCCGGCGCCTGCACCAGATAGCCATAGGTGAGCCACACCAGCATCGAGATCAGCGCCACGATCAGCCAGGCGGCGGAAATATCCGCGGCCGAGCGCGTGCGCCAGGTGTGCACCACCTGCGGCAGCAGCGACAGGGTCGACAGCGCGGTGCCAAGCATGCCGAGCGCGGTGATTGCGATCGCATCCATCCATCGTCTCCCGAATTACGGCGCGAGCTTACACCAGTTCGCGATGCCTGACTCGGGCCATTGCGCAAGCGGATGCGTGTGATACTCCGTAGGGTGGGCAAAGGCGCGAGGCGCCAGCTCATCAGCGTGTTCATGCCGTGCGGGCGCGCCGTGCCCACCATTATCTTGCAAGGCCGCACGGTGGGCACGGCGCGCTCGCCTCGCCGCATATGTTGAGAGCGTAGCGTTTCGCGCCTTTGCCCACCCTACAAGGCTGCGATCATGTTTCCGCCCGAGCGCATCGTCTGCCTGACCGAGGAGACCGTGGAGACGCTCTATCTTCTCGGCGAGGAACGCCGCATCGTCGGCGTCTCGGGCTATGC
>DATFWC010000559.1:0-2209 GCA_035259885.1 Xanthobacteraceae bacterium | reverse complement strand
CGCGCGCGCCGCATCTTCGTTTTCCCGCACCGCCACCAGCCAGGCACCGAACCGGCTGTGCTCGATCAGGCGCACGACCACGAGCGAGAGGCCGACCAGCGTCAGGAGGATCCAGTAGAACGGGGCGCGGCTCTGGAACTGGAAGGCTTCAGGCCGCAGATCGAGGGTGACCAGGATGCCGACGCCGGCGCCGGTGACGGGTATGACGCTGGCGAGAATGCGCAGCACCTCGGCAAACGCCAGCGTGACCAGCGCAAAATACGAACCCTTCAGACCGGAGCGGAAGGTGAGCGCGCCGATGGCGGCGCCGACCAGCGCGCCGCCCGCGATGCCGAGGACGAATCCCAGCCAGGCATTGACGCCGTAGCGTGTCTGCAGGATCGCCGTGACATAGGCGCCGGTGCCGAAGAACGCTGCGTGACCGAAGGAATACTGCCCGCCATAGCCGCCGAGCACGTTCCACCCTTGCCCCGCCAGCGCGATCAGCAACGCCACGGTGAGGAAATTGAGCACGACATTGGAGCTGGTCAGCAGCGGCACCGCCGCGAGCGCCGCGATGACCAGCAGGATCGGGGCGACCGGGGCGCTCCTCATGCCTGCTCCCCGAACAGGCCGCTCGGACGCAACAGCAGCACCAGGATGAACATGAGGAAAATCCCGATCTGCCCGAGCGATTCCCCGAGATAGAGGCCGGAAAGACTCTCCACCACGCCGATGAACAGGCCGCCGGCCAGCGCGCCCGGCACCGAGCCCATGCCGCCGAGCACGACGACCGTGAAGGCGACGAGCACGAAGGCGTTGCCGACGTGCGGATTGACGTAATAGGTCGGCAGCAGGAGGCAGGCCGCGACGGCCAGGCACGCGGTGCCGAGGCCGAACGTGACGGCATAGATGTGCGCCACCTCGATGCCGGAGAGCTCGGCGCCGAGCTTCTCCTTGGCGACCGCGCGGATCGCCTTGCCGGTATCGGTCAGGCTGAGGATGAGCCACAGAAGCAGCGCGACGACGAGCACGACGCCGAAAGCCACGACACGCGGCACCGGCAGGAAGGCGATGCCGAGATCGACGACATCGAACGCGTAGTCGAGGTTGAGCGTGCGCGTATCGCTGCGGAAAACGAACAGCAGCGCATTCTCGATCACCACGGCGAGCCCGAGCGTGACCAGCAGAATGTTGCGGTCCTCGCCATGGGCAGCCGGTCCGATGACGAAGCGCTGCAGGCCGTAGCCCAGCGCGAAGAACAGCGGCGTGAGCACGACGGCCGCCAGGTAGGGATCGAGCCCGAGCAGCCGGTGCGCGAAGAATGCCGCGAACATGGCGGCGGTGAGCAGCGCGCCGTGCGCAAAGTTGATGATGTGCAGGACGCCGTAGATCAGCGTCAGGCCGAGCGCCACCAGCGCATAGACGGCGCCGGTGAGCAGTCCGTTGAGGATGGCGGCGACGAGAATGACCGGCGACAGCATGCGGCAATCAACAGGGAGGCGGCGCAGCGCGCGCCGCCGCCATGGTGCCTCACGCGCGCGGCATGGGGAAGACCGGCTTCGCGTTGGCGAAGGTCTGCGGGAAGATCACCTTGATGTCGTTGCCGAGCACCTGGGTGTTGACCGGCGCGGCGCCCTGGTTCTGGCCGTTGACGAACTTGGTCGCGCCGTAAGGCATGACGTGGCCGGAGAACGTCGAGCTTTCCATCGCCGCGATGATCTTGGCGCGGTCGGCGCTGGCGGCACGCTCGAGCGCATCGGCGAGGAGCAGGACGCACGAGTAGTTCATGAACACCTCGTAGGTGTAGAACTGGCCGCTGTCCTCGACCTTCTTCTTGAGCGCCAGCGCCTTGGGATTGCGCGGATCGAACCAGTGATTGCAATCCATGATGTATTGCGCCGCCTCGGGAAACTCCTTGACGAACTTGTACGAGGAGGCGGCGCCGCCGAGGACCGAATAGATGCCCTTCGGGCGCACGCGCTGTTGCTGCATGGTGCGCGCGAGCAGGACGTATTCGTTGTAGTAGTTCGCCGGAATCACGAGGTCGGGGTTCTGCGCGCGGATCTTCAGCACCACGTTGTTGAAATCGCGCGTGGGCGTCGGATGCGAGATGGTCTCCAGCACCTGGAAATCGCGCTCGGGCAATTGCGCATTGAGCAGCTTGGCGAGCCCCGACCCGAACAGGGAATCCTCGTGCACGATCATCACGGTCTTGGCCGGCTTGCCG
>DATFWC010000558.1:0-2559 GCA_035259885.1 Xanthobacteraceae bacterium | reverse complement strand
TCCAACGTGCGCGACGCGATTCCCTTCCCGCGCACGCCGGGAAACGCACGATATTGATGCGCGTTGCCGCGGCGACGTCGAGCCCGGCGCCGGCCTTCAGCTCCCCGGCAGGTCGTAGGCCTCCTGGAAGAACAGATCCCTCCACGACGCCGGCCCGTTCTTCACGAAGCCGACGCGATGCAGGAAATCGACGATCTTGCCCAGCCGGCTCGGCACCTTGGTGTATTCCATGTCCTGGCCCGAGAACGTGAGCGTCAGGTCGTCCTCGGTCAGCTTCCTTTCGTTCGTCATCTCGATATAGAGCCTGGCGGCGCGCCGCTTGTCGGCATTGATCCAGGCGAGTGCGTCGTCATAGGCCTTGTTGACGGCGGCAAACGTCTTGGGATTTTCGGCGCGGAATTTTTCATAGGACGTGAACGTCACGCCGGTGGTCGGGCCGCCCATGATGTCGAAGCCCGACGTCACCGTCCGGAGCCCGGCCTTCACCTCCGCTTCGTGGAACGGCGACGTCGCGAAGTGGGTGTTGATCTCGTGCACCTGGCTGAGCACGGCCGCCAGCGCCTCGGGGTGCGGCAGCGCCACGGTGATGTGGTCGAGCCTGGTATGTTGGCCCTTGCCCCACACCTGCTCGGCCGCGATGTGCAGCATCACGGCCTGGGTCGAGACCTTCAGCGACGGCACGGCGATGCGGTCGTTGTCGGTAAAATCCTTCAGCGAGCGGATGTTCGGATTGCGCGTGTTGAGCCAGAGATTGTTGCTGGCGACCGCGCCCAGGGCCTTGACCCCGATGCCACCGCGCGTGCGGTCCCAGATCACCGCCAGCGACGGCACGCCCTGGCAGGCGAAATGCAGGTTGCCGGACAGCATGGCGTCATTGATCGCTGCGGGCCCGCCGAGCTTGGCCCAGGTGACCTTCACGTCGCTCAGGCCGCTCGCCGCCAGGTATTTTTCGACGAGCTTTTGGTTTTCCATGACCATGGCCGGCAGATAGACCGCGCCGAATTGCTGCCCCAGGATGACTTCGTTCACCTCGGCACGCGGAACGCCAGTCATCGTGGCAAGCGCGATGGCGGCTGCGAGCCCTAGACGGATATTCCGCATTTCACCGTCCTCCCTCTGGCCTTGCTTGCCGCAAGCCTTCATCGGCTGCCGCGTCGAGTCAATCCCGCCCGCAGCGCGTCCGTCCAGCCGGCCTTACTTGCCGGATGCGAGAAGATCGTACATGGCGCGCAGCGCAATGCGGTAGCCATTGGCGCCGAGGCCGGCAACGATCGCGGTGGCGACGAGGGACACATACGAGTGGTGGTAATACGCCTCCCGTTTGTGAACGTTGGAAATGTGCAATTCGATGATGGGCCCCGGAAACATCTTGAGGGCATCGAGGATCGCGATCGACGTGAACGTATAGGCGGCCGGATTGATGATGATGCCGCTGCCCTCGTCGATTGCCTCATGGATCCAGTCGATAAGTTGCATCTCGCTGTTGGTCTGGCGAAATTCGATCGGATGCCCGGCCGCTTCGACGCGGCACATTTTCTCGATTTCGGCCAGGGTGGCACGGCCGTAGATGTGCGGCTCGCGAATCCCGAGACGGTTCAGGTTGGGGCCGTTGAGGATGTAGATTGGCTTGCTCATGCGTCTCCCCGCCATTTGCTCCGTTCCGGCACTGCAGCGGGACCGGATCGGCAGAGCATAGCCAACGGGAAGACGTCAGTGGGGGCGGGGTTGATCGGAACGGCAAGTTTTGTCCGCGACTGGCCAAGGCCGTCGCTATGACGAACGCTGGGTCACCACAGTGACATCGCCGTTCATCACCGCGTGCCGCTTGCGCTGGATCAGCCGCTCGGGAAGTCGGTTTGCGTGGCGCCGCGGGCGTCGATGTGCGGCTCGCGCAATACGGCGCATCATCTCTGCCTGTTGTCGCCAATATTCTGCATTCGGCATGGCAGGCCTCTTACTTAACAGGCCCCTGTGCTCGCGGAAGAAACGCGGCAGGGCGGCAACTCGTTCCAATAGTCGGCACATCCGCCAGGCCGGTTCGGATTGACGGCGATCACATCTGCGGGAGCAGCATCGATGATGGCTATCGGCGCCCGCGCCGCAGCCGCACGTACAGCGCGCCGTCGCCGCCGTGGCCGACGTGGGCGGCATCGAAGCCGACCACGAGGTTGCGGAATTCGGGCGCGTGCAGCCATTGCGGCACCAGGCGCCGCAGCACGCCGCGTTCCGCGAACGGATCACGCTCGGCGCCGCGCACGCCCTTGCCGGTGACGACGAGTGCGATCCTGACACCATCCGCCTGGGCGGCGCGCAGGAAATGCGCCAGCGCGTCATGTGCCTCGCGCTGCGTGAAACCGTGCAGGTCGAGCCGGCGCAAGATCGGCTCGTGTCCCTTGGCGATGCGCTGGCGCAAGCGGCGCTCGAGGGGAGCCGGCGCCGGTGCGGCCAGCGGCGCGGCCGCTCGCGCCCGGGCGGCAGACGGCACGGCAGGCGCGGGATGCCGTTCAGGCGCCGGCTCGCCGTGATGCGACGAGTGCGGCGCGCTTTCGCTCACAGGCA
>DATFWC010000557.1:0-2701 GCA_035259885.1 Xanthobacteraceae bacterium | reverse complement strand
CGGCCTGCCGCAGGACTACATGCTGGCCGCCGCGTGGTACCAGCGCGCCGCGCAGCAGGGCTATCCGCGCGCGCAGCAATTGCTCGGGCTCATGTACGACAGGGGGCAGGGCGTGGCCGAGGATTACGTCACGGCCCAAATGTGGCTCAACCTCGCGGCCGCCGGGGCCGCCGGGCGCGAGCGCGACTACTACCTCCGCCTGCGCAATTCCGTCGGCTACAAGATGACGGTGGCGCAGATCACCGAGGCGCAGTGGCGCGCCCGCCATTGGCGGCCGACCCCGACGCCTTGAAGCGCGCCCTTGGAATTCCGCCGGACCGTGGCCGCTCCGCGCACGCTCTCAGTGCCGGCGGAAACGCACAACGATGAAGTCGATGAAGGCGCGCACCTTCGAAGATAAATGCCGGGTCGGCGGGTAGACGAGCGCTCGCTCGCGGCACGCGAAAAACTACGCGCGGGAAAAATAGCGCTTGTCCAGCATCACATGGATGCCCTTGTTGCCGTTGACCACCTGCGTCACCCGCAGGTCGGCCGCGAGGCTGCACAGCATGTAGGCCTGGTAGCGATCGAGGCCGGCGCGAGCGGCGAGCAGGTCGATCATCTGGCGCAGCGCAATCACCACGCAGTCGTCGAGGTCGGGATCGAACGCCATGGTCATCATGTGTGTGGCGGTCTCGGCCAGCGGCCACTTGAGCTCCATGTCGTGGCGCACCGTGAGGCGGAAGGTCCCGGTCAGCCCGGTCTCGACCGCATTGATGCAGACCTCGCCGTCGCCCTGGGCGCCGTGCCCGTCGCCCACCGAGAACAGCGCCCCGGCGGTGAAGATCGGCAGGTACAGGGTGGTGCCGGCGACGAGTTCCTTGTTGTCGAGATTGCCGCCGTTGCGCCGCGGCGGCAGCGTCGACACCGTGCCCCAGGCGGCGGGTGGCGCCACGCCCATCACGCCGAAGAAGGGCGCGAACGGCACTGTCTGGCCCCAGGGCAGGCGCCAGGCCTTGGCGCTGCGGTCGAGCACGCTGTGGATCACGCGCAGCTCGGCGAAATCCTCGGGCAAGGCGCCGGCCAGCGGCCGCACGTGGGTATACCCCCATTCGTAATAGGGCTCGATCGCCTCGATCTCCACCTGCAGCACCTGCCCGGGCCGGGCGCCGGCCACCGCCACCGGGCCGGTGCAGATGTGGCCGGGCACGACGCGTCGCGCGTCGCTGGCGTGAATGGCGACCAGCGCCGGCGGCACGACGAGCGGCGCTGCCGGCATCATGTCGCGCGTGCCGGAAACGGTGGAGAGCGTCACGCGCTCGCCGCTGGCGATGGTGACCAGGGGCGCGAGGCTGGCTTCGAAGAAGCCCCAGTGCACGGTGTCGGGTGCGGGCTCGAGATGCGGAATGGCCATGGGGAGCAGACCTGGTGAGACGGGAGCCAATCTTCCGGATCGCCGCCGGATCGTGCAAGCTTGTTCTCCCTCCCGGCCGCCGCGGCGGCGCAACCCAGAACCGCAACCGAGGACCCAATGAAGTTTGGGCTGTTCGATCACGTGGAGCATGCCGGCCGCCCGCTCGCCACCTTGTTCGACGAACGCCTGACGTTCGTCCAGGCGGCGGATGAGGCGGGCCTCTACTGCCTGCACGTGGCGGAGCATCACGCCACGCCGCTCAACATGGTCCCGGTGCCGGGCGTCTATCTGGCGGCGGTGGCGCGCGCCACGCGGCGCATCCGCCTCGGCCCGCTGGTCTATCTGTTGCCGCTCTACTCGCCGCTGCGGCTGATCGAGGAGATCGCCATGCTGGATCACCTCAGCCATGGGCGGCTCGAGGTCGGCGTCGGCCGCGGCGTGTCGCCGTTCGAGCTGAAGTATCACAAGGTCGAGCACGACCAGTCGCGCGACATTTTCATCGATGCCTTCGACTGCGTCAGCGCCGGGCTGACCACCGACAGCCTCAGCTATGCCGGCCCGCATTTCAGCTACGACAACGTGCCGATCGCGCTGAAACCCCTGCAGCAGCCGCATCCGCCGTTCTGGTACGGCTCCTCCAATACCATCGGCTCCACCTGGGCCGGCGAGCGCGGCCTGCATTTCGTCACGCTTGGGCCGCTCGCTACTGCCAAGGCCAACATCCTGGCGTTCAAGGAGGCGCTGGCCCGGCGCGGCGGCCCGGCACAGCCGAAGCCGGAATTTCCCGGCGGCGTCGCTATCGGTGTGCAGCGCCACATCTTTCTCGCCGACAGCGCGGCCGAGGCGCAGCGATTCGCCAAGCCGGCCATGGAGCTTCACCTGGCCAACCTGAACTGGCTGCGCACCAAGCACGGCGTCACCGGATTGACGTCGCGGCTGAACGTGCCGCGCGGCGCCAACTACGAGGAATGCGTGGCGGACGGCACGGTGATCGCCGGCACGCCCGACACGGTGCGGGCCGAGATCGAGCGCCAGGCGGCGGAGCTCGGCTTCAATTACCTGCTGACCTATCTGTTTCTCGGCACCATGACGCTCGCCGACGCCTTGCGGTCGCTGAAACTGTTCGCCTCCGAGGTCATGCCGCAGCTGGCGAAGGCGTGAGAGCGGTGCTGTTCAGGCCGGCGCGGGCGGCCTATCCTCGTGGCAACAGCGAACGGCACACGGGGGGAGCGCCATGATGAAGCCGCGATACCGATGCGTGACAGTCGTGCTGGCGTGGCTTGCTACATCGGCGGCGCCGGCCTTCAG
>DATFWC010000556.1:0-5903 GCA_035259885.1 Xanthobacteraceae bacterium | reverse complement strand
GGCCGACAGGAAGCCTTTGAAATCGCCGCCGCAGGTCGCCGCCGCGGCGGGCGCGGCGAACACCAGCGTGCAAACAAGGACCGCGAAGAATCGCAACATGCTTCTCCCGTTGCCTCCCCTCGGAGGAATCATCGCACGGGGACATAGCAGGGCAAAGCCGCGGACGCGACTGCGACAGAGGCCGCCCTCGCGCCGCGCCTGGCGCCCAGCCGCGAGGCGGACCCAGCCGGATTGCTTTGGCGTGCGCCCGGGTGGCGGCCAGGTGATGGTCGCCAACCAGGCGACGCTGTCGCCCGCCTGCCGGCGCGTGCTGGCCTCGGCGCGGCAGTGAGGCGTGTGTCCCGCGGCGGTGCGCCGGCGCAAGCGCGGCGCGCCGCTCGCGTCTTGCCAGCATGAACGTCCAGACGAGGTGGCACCGGCGACAGGAGTCGAACCTGTAGGCTCCGGTTTTGGAGACCGAGCCGCGCCCGCGCGCCCGCCGATGAAAGAAAAATGGTCCCTGTGCGTGGAATCGAACCACGATCTTCGCGGCCACAACGCGACGCTCTCGGCCATTGAGCTACAGCAGGGTTGGATGACTGGCTCCCCCGCATGGATTCGAACCACGATCTTCGCGTTCAAGGCGCGACATCCTGCCGTTGGACGAAGGGGGAATGGAGCCCCGTGCGGGTGTCGAGCCCGCTCCTTCGGTTTGAAGGACCGAGATTCTAGCCGGTAAACTAACGGGGCGATCTTGCCGTTGAATTTTTGGAGCGGGCAGCGAGCAACGATCTCGCCTCAGCGGTTTGGAAGACCGCGGCACATCCGTCTATACCATGCCCGCATGGCGGAGAGCTGTGAACTCGAATCACGTACCGTGACGGCACCGAACGCTTAGCAGGCGTCGCCGGGCACCCGCCCGGTCAGCTCTCGGCAAAATCTGGCGCAGTCGGGAAGAATCGAACTTCCGACGCCCGGTTTAGAACACCGCGCTCTGTCCGCTGAGCTAGAGCATGATCCCGAAAAAAGCCTGGCCCGGACTTGATCCGGGCTGGGCACCGGTTTTCTGAAAAGATCATGCTCCAACAATAGGCTAAAGCGAGATGACGATTCGAAGAAAAGTCATCTCGCTTTAGGACGGCTTGCGCTGACTGCCGCGGGGCAGAACGAGCCAGTCGAAACCGGCTCCCGAATGCACATGTGAATCAAAACCAGGCACGGATTGCATGCCCGCGGGGCATTTCTGCCAGCCCTAAAAGGGGCCGCCGGCAGAATTTGGGACGTCCTTCGACTACTGCGTCGAGACGGGCTGCCAGCCGCCGCGCCCATGGTCACTGCGCCTTCCCGGGCTCTTGCGAACGCGTCTCTTGCTTCAGTCGCTCCAGGTGTTCCTCGAGCTCGGTGAAGTAGCGCTCGTGCGTCATTGCCGGATCGTGCCGATAGGCATAGACCGCCCCGGCGCCGTAGCCGCCGCTCACACCGGCGGTCAGTTCATCGCCCGCGATCTGCTCGGCCAGCCACCGCAGCTCGCGCACCAAGTCCTCCTTGGTGTCGGCGCCTACCTTGCAGGCGAAGACATGCGCGCGTTCGGGACTGCTCATCCCTTCATGTTTCATCGTGATTTTGAGAAACTTGAGACCTATGCCATCCGATTTCTGCCCCTTTCCACCGGAGCCCAGGCGGTCGCGCAATAGGAACTTCGTGATCATGGCTCGCTCCCGATTGATCGCCCCTTCGGGCGCCGCCCTGATATGCGATCCGCTTTGCCGCCCCGAGTATGTGATCTAGGTCACAGAATTCAGTTTCCACTTATGCTTCGTCGCTGGCGCGGCGGCCCGCGCAACTACCCGCACAACGGCGACGACTTCGACGTGATCGGCCCCGATGAGAAGATCATCGGCCGGGTGATGAAGCCTGGCGGGCGTGCGGAACATTGGTTTTGGGCGCTGAAGATGGCCGCGGTAAAAGGCAGGCGCCAGTGGGGCTCCTGGCAGGATTCGAACCCGCGACCTCCCGGTCCGTAGCCGGGCGCTCTCGAGCCTTTCGGTCCGCTGAGCTACAGGAGCATAGTGTAGAGACCAGAGAGGGAATCGAACCCTCGTAGGCGCGGTTGCAGCGCGCCACCTCGCCACTCGGTCATCTGGTCGTCGATTGGCAGAACGAGCGAGTCGAAACTGGCTCCCGAATGCACATGTGAATCAAAACCAAGCCCGGATTGCATGGCCGCGCTCGCCCCAGAAGATGAACCAGCGTCCCGCCGCGCGCGCGATGTCGAGCTGGTCTGCCAGTGCGACCTGTTCGGCCGGCTCGGGCGCTTTGGTCAGTCCCAGGCGCGAGAACAGAGTTTGCCGCGGCGGCTTGGCTGATGTACCTGCGGCTTCCGCGGCGTCGGCCGCGGCGAGGAGCGCTTGCCCGTAGGCGACCGCTTCCTCGGGGAACTTGCTGTTCCACGCGTCGGCCAACAAGGTCTCGCCCAGGATGCCTTCGCAATCGTTCAGAAATGCACCACGGAAACTCGTCTCATCGACCCCGTCGTACATGCCGCTGTTGGAATACATCGGCACGCCATCGCATTTCACGAGCCGCAGCACATAATAACCATGGAATTCCTTGAGGACGGCGGCTGCGTCCTCGGGGGTTGTCGCCTTGCGCGCTTGCAATATCCACGCGTCCGCGGCGCTGTCGTAGCCAACCCGGGGCGCGCCGATGCGCTCATAACCCGGAATACAGATCTCCTGGAAGCGTGCGACGTCAGCCTCGGATAGTTCCTCCGCGTCAAAGCTGCGCTCGAGAAAGCGTCGCCATTCAGCCTCATGGCCGGGCTTGGCGCAGCCCTCCACAACGAGATCGAGGCCCACTTCGTGACTCCTCGCGGCATCCCCTTCTGCTCAGCTTCCTTGCGGGTCGCGCAGGTTGTCAAGCGGACAGCTCCGGTCGGAAGAGTGGTCGCGGACCCGTCGGCATGGCATCAGATCTGCCGCCGAGCCCGCGTCGGTCATCTGGTCGAAAAAATTGGCAGGGGATGAGGGATTCGAACCCCCGATGCCAGGGTCAGAGCCTGGTGCTTTGGGCCGCTAAGCTAATCCCCGTCGTGCGTGGCGCGCGCGGAGCACGAGGCGCCGCGCGCGCTGGGTCCTTCCTTAGTCCTTGTACGGATCCCTGATGTCGTTGCCGGCCATGACGACCAGGAACGGCCGCAGGGTGTGCACGACCTTGACCGTGTCGGCATGCGCGGCGAGGACGTCGGTGAGCCGGCGGTAGGCCATCGGCGATTCGTCCACGTCGCCGCCGATCAGATGGACGCCCTTGTGGCGGAGCCATTCATCCATCTGCGCGCGGGTGAAGCGCGGCGGGCGCTTCCATTCGCCCGTCGCCCTGTCGCGCTTGCCCTTGGCCTCGAGGCGGCCGCAGATGCGGCCGGCCCCGTGCACCGTGGAGTACAGCGCGTCGCGTGACTGCTCGCTGTCGACGCCCTCGAGGATGACGGCGTCGTCGCCCATCGAGCCGCCGACGAAGCCGCGCTGACCCGGGAAGGCCGGCGTCGCGCCCTTGCGCACGACCCAATAATCACGCTCGCCGTGGCGCTCGCGCCAGGCGAAGTTGTGATGATTGTGCACGCTGTCGGTCACCTTGGCGGCGAGCATGCGCCGGATGGTCTCGACCACCCATTCGCGGCCCGCATAGGCGTAGCGCCCGGCGAGCTGCATGGCGGCGAGGTAGCGGGCGCCGAGCTCGCTGCCGTCGTCGATCACCGCCGGCGGCACGTCCATGCCGTCGCGGCCGCCAGCGAGCTTCAGGTACTTGGTCGCCGACTTGTGGCCGAGACCGCGCGACCCGAAGTGCACGCCGATCCACACGAAGCCATCTTCGTCGCGGAACAGGTCGACGTAGTGGTTGCCGGAGCCGACGGTGCCGAGCTGCGCTACCGCCATCTCCTTCAGGGCCGCGACGTCCGCCGCCCGCCACGCCTCGTGGTCGTCGAACAGCGCGTGCTCGACCCGCTCGTCGTTGCGGCGGCCGAGCCCGAACGAGATTTTCCGGCTGATGTCGCTCGCAATGGCGGGAACGCGTTCCTTGATGTCGTCATAGGCGAGATCGAGCTTCACCGCCATGTTGCCGCAGCCGATGTCGAATCCGACTCCCGACACCGAGATCTGGTTCTCGTAGGCGACGACGCCGCCCACCGGCTGGGCGTAGCCGTAGTGCCCGTCGGCGCACAGCACTCCCTTGTGCACCGCCCCGACGCCGAGGCAGGTCCACATCTGCTGGACAGTCTTGTCGTCGTGCTGTCCGAAGATCTTGAGCATGACACTGACCTCTGGCTGTTGTGTTGGTCAGGGTGCGAGGTTCTGCCCCTCGGCCTCAGCGTCCCAAGCGTGGGACTCTTCAGCACGAGCTTCACCCTGATGATATGGCGGTCTCACGAGGATTCGAACCTCGTTCTCCGGCTTCGCCGGCCGGCGTCTTGTCCCTTCGACCATGAGACCGTGGTGCGGCGACGATCGATGAAACGCGATCCGGGCGCCGTGGCGCCAGGATGCCTGTGGCACATTCTCGCCGTCAGAATTGCGCTACGATACGACCTTGTGCTGCACGCCGCCGGAGCCGTCCGCCAGCATGAGCGGCACCGGCCCGCGCGTCCGGCGCTGCTGCCGTCCTCACCGGAGAGCAACCGTGACCAGCATCGACGCGATTCTTGTGGCCCGGCACGAGGATGCGGCATGACCGTGCGCACCGACGGGCCGTCGCATCGCGCGTTCATGGTCTTCGTGCGTGCCGTCGTTGCCGGCGACGCGGGGGCCGCGGCGCGACTGCTGGCCGCATCGCCGGAGCTCGCGACCGCCGGCGCCGAGGAGGGGGCGACCCGCCGAGGCGCACAGGCGTACTTCCTCCACGAGATCGGGCACTACCTGTATGGCGGCGACACGGCGCTGCATGTCGCCGCCGCCGGCTACCGGCAGGAGATCGCGCAAAGGCTCATCGCCGCGGGCGCCGATGTGCGCGCCCGCAATCGCCGCGGCGCCGAGCCGCTTCATTACGCCGCCGACGGCAGCCCGGGCTCGCGCGTATGGGATCCGGACGCACAAGCCGCGACGATCGCCTGCCTGATCGCGGCCGGCGCTGACCCGAATGCTGTCGACAACAGCGGCGTGGCGCCGTTGCACCGCGCCGTGCGCACGCGCTGCGCCGCGGCCGTAAAGGCCTTGCTCGAGCACGGCGCCGATGTCTGCCGCGCCAACCGGAACGGCTCGACGCCGCTGCAGCTCGCCAGGCGGAACACCGGCCGCGGCGGCTCCGGCTCGCCCGAGGCGAAAGCGCAGCAAGGCGAGATCGTGCGCCTGCTCGCGCAGCACGGCGCGTCGCGATAGCGGTCGTTGTCGTACGCCGCCCGTCAGGCGCGCCGGGGATCGGCAAATCAGAAATCAGAAATCACGTGGGCCACATGTCAATCACATGGAACATGTGTCAATCACATGGGCCACATGTTAGTCGCATGGACGACATATCCAATCACATGGACCGCATGTCCAATTCGGAATACACAAAGAAGTGACGCTCACGCGGCGACGAACAACCGACACGTTATGTCGCACCGGTGATGTGTGCTGTTTGGATAATTGCTGTTTGCATAATTTGCGACGCGCGCCTGGCGAACAGTCACACTGCGGCCCGCCGTCGGTCATCAGAATGGACATTTTCGTCGCTACCTCACGCACCAGAATGGGGCACTTCGGGTGGGGGCGCACGCGCTCGCTTCCAGTTGACGTTGGCGATTAACCACGCGCCGGAATGTGACGGGCGATGCGACTTTTCGACTGCGCCGCGGCGGAGCGCGGCAAAGCACAGATGAAGGGCGGTGTTATGCGTGCTCGATGGCGAGCGGCGAAGGCGCTTGCTGTCACCGCGTGCCTCACGATCAGCGC
>DATFWC010000555.1:0-3632 GCA_035259885.1 Xanthobacteraceae bacterium | reverse complement strand
CCTGCATCGTGCCGGCCCGCTGCACCTGACCGGCCCGGTCGGCTTCGCCGACCGCGTGGCGGCGAAGCTTGCGGCCTATACATGGAATCTGCTCGACGCGGATTCCGTCGATTTCCTCCTGGTGGTGGACGAGTTCGACGGCAGGCTGCGCGGACGCTGGCAATTTCCCGCCCGCACGGCGTTCGCCCGCGAGGAGGTCGCGGCTCCGGCACTGCCGCCGGACCTCGTGCTTGACGAAGCGGAATTCTCGATCGAGGCCGTGGTACTCGACCACGGCACGCCGTGCCTCGCCTTTGCGGTGCAGGAGCGCCTGCGGGTCAACGTCTGGCGCGACGGGCTCGACCACCTCGGCCTGCCGGTGGGCCCGTGGCTGAACGAGGCCAAGCGCGCGGTGCGGCGGGGCGAAGACGACGCCTACGCCATCGTGGAGGATACCGGGCGAACGATCGCCCTGGGCGAGCTCAAGCGGCACGCGCTGCGGGTGGCGTCCGGCCAGCGCGTGGCCTATGTGGTGGATACGGCGGCGCATGCAGACAACATCGCGCGCGCCACGCGGCTGGCGTACAGCGCCGATCAATTGTTCATCGAAGCCGCCTTCGCCGACGAAGACGCCGCCCTGGCGGCCGAGCGGCGGCATCTCACGGCCGGCGTTGCCGGCGAGATCGCGCGGTGCGCGGGAGTGCGGCAGGTAATCCCCCTGCATTTCTCGCCGCGTTACCTGGATCGGCCCGAGCTCATCCCCGAGCAGGTGCGCCGGGCCTTTGCGCCTCAGGTGGAGATCGCCGCCGCCGGCAACGGTGCCGGTCCGGCGTAAGTCGCCTAGCCGACGCACTTTGTGGTAGACTGACGTCACTCACGTGTTGGAGGTCCCCGTGGACGATCGTTCCGATCCCAACGCCGAGGAAACACCCCGCATCCCGCAGCCGCCGTTTCCCATTGCAGGCATCGGCGCCTCGGCCGGTGGCGTGAAGGCGTTGCAGGCATTTTTCGCGACTCTCCCTGAGAACGTCGGCGCCGCGATCGCGGTCATCGTGCATCTCGATCCGGACCGGCACAGCGATCTCACCCGGCTCCTGGCGGCACGCACCAAGATGCCGGTCCAGCAGGTCGATCAGCGGGTGCCGCTCAAGCCCGACCACGTTTACGTCATTCCGCCCAACCGCAGCCTGCTGATCTCCGACCACGACATCGCGGTGGCGGAGTTCGAAGAGCCGCGCGGCCAGCGCGCACCAATCGACCAGTTCTTTCGCTCGATGGCCGACCAGCACGGCGACGGCTTTGCCATCATCCTCACGGGCGCCGGCGCCGACGGCGCCGTGGGCGTGAAGGCCGTGAAGGAAGCTGGCGGTATCATCCTGGTACAGGATCCGGCCGAGGCGGAGTATCCGTCGATGCCGCGCGCGGCGATCGCCGGCGGCCATGCCGACTTCGTGCTGCCGGTGCAGGAACTGGCGAAGCAATTCGTCGAGCTGGTGCGCAGCAAGGAGCACCTCAAGGAGCGCGCGCCCGAGGACGGCGAGGAAGAAGCGCTGCGGCGCATCCTGGCGCACCTGCGCGTTCGCACCGGGCATGATTTCTCCCGCTACAAGCGCGCCACCTTGATGCGCCGGCTGGCCCGGCGCATGCAGGTAACGCAAACGCCGAGCGTACAGGAATATCTCAGCTACCTGCGCGACCATGTCGAAGAGACGCAGGCGCTGTTCGCCGACCTGCTGATCTCGGTGACCAGCTTCTTCCGCGATGCCACCGCCTTCGAACAGCTCGCGCGGCAGGTGATCCCGCGCATTTACGACCGGAAGGGCGATTCGAACGACGCCATCCGCGTGTGGGTGCCAGGCTGCGCCACCGGCGAAGAGGCCTACACGATCGCCATCGCGCTGTTGGAAGAAGCCTCGCGCCGCGAGGTCCGCCCCGAGGTGCAGATCTTCGCCACCGATCTCGATCCCGCCGCGCTCGCTTTCGCGCGCGAGGGCCGCTACCCGAGCGCGATCAGCGCCGACGTATCGGACGAGCGGCTGCGCCGGTTTTTCACGCGCGAAGAGCACCACTTCCTGATCCGCCGCGAAATCCGCGACGTGATCGTGTTCGCGCAGCACAGCCTCCTCAAGGACCCGCCGTTCTCCCGCCTGGATCTCATTTCCTGCCGCAATCTGCTCATCTACCTCGATCGCGAGCTGCAACAGCAGCTGCTCAACACATTTCATTACGCGCTCTTCGGCGGCGGCTACCTGTTCCTCGGTTCGTCGGAAAGCGCCGAGCATGCGGGTGGGCTGTTCCGCGCGGTCGATCGCGGCTCGCGGATCTTCCAGGCGGTGGGGCACAAGCGCGGCGAGCCGTTGGCGTTCCCGACACTGGTGCCCACCCTGCGCCTGCCCGATGTGCCGCTGACGCAGTCGCCGAGCCCGGCCGCCAAGGCGGCGGAACTGGCGCGGCAGGATCGCGAGGCGCTCAACGAGTTCGCCCCGCCCAGCATCCTGGTCGATCACGTGCAGCGGGTGACGCACATCTCGCACGGCGCCGGCCGCTATCTGGTGCATCCGGCTGGCCAGCCGACGATCGATGCCACCGACCTGGTGCGGCCGGAACTCGCGGGCGAACTGCGCGCCGCGCTGCATCGCGCCTTCGAACAGAACCAGGCGAGCCTCACGCTGCCGATCGCGGTCGAATTCAACGGGTCGTCACATTACGTGGCGCTGCAGATCACGCCGACCCGGAGCGACGATTCGCTGCCGCATGCCCTGGTGATGTTCCTGGAAGGCGGTCCGATTCAGCATCCGCTTGCCGCAGTAGAGCCGGGACAGCTCTCCGGCGCCACCGAGGATATCGTGAAACAGCTCAACGACGAGCTCCTGGCGACGCGGGCTCAGCTCAAGGCCAGCCGGCAGGAGTTCGAGACCGCCACGGAAAACCTGCGCGCCGCCAACGAGGAGCTGCAATCGATCAACGAGGAATACCGCTCGACGGCGGAAGAGCTGGAGACCAGCAAGGAAGAGCTGCAATCCATGAACGAGGAGCTGCAGACGCTCAACAACGAGCTCAAGCTCAAGCTCGACGCGGTGTCGAGCGCGCACAACGACCTGGAAAACCTGATGGGCGCCACCGACGTCGGCACGCTGTTCCTCGACGCCGGCCTGCGTATCAAGCGGTTCACGCCGCGCGTGCGCGACCTGTTCAACATCAAGGCCGGCGACGAAGGCCGGCCGATCACGGATTTTACGCGGCGGCTGGACTATCCCGAGCTGGAACGGGAAATGCACGAAGTCATGGAGCAATCGAAGAGCATCGAACGGGAGATCCAGGCGGACGGCCAGTGGTTTCTCACCCGCATGCGGCCCTATCGCACCGCCGAGGGCCGCATCGACGGCCTGATCGCGACATTCGTCGATGTGTCGGACCGCCGGCGCACCGAGGAACAGCTGCGCCCTGGCCTCGACGGGCTCACAAACACGCGCAACAACCGCAACCGCAAGCCGGGAAAGAAGAAGTAGCGCGGGGGGTTCAACGCCTCTGCTTACGCGGCTGACGCGATAGACGTTACCGACTTAAATCGTGCGCGTCGGGTGCATCCTCGGCGACCGCTTCGCGGATGAGGGCGGCACGCTTCAGCGCCCGCTCCGCCTTGGCGCGCAGCC
>DATFWC010000554.1:0-2514 GCA_035259885.1 Xanthobacteraceae bacterium | reverse complement strand
ACGCGCGTGGAAGAAGCGCAGTAGCGCCGGCCTTCGTCGCGCAGCAGGGCGCGCGCATCGTGTGCCATTGGCTCCGTCTCTCCCAAGCGGCGGCAGGGCTATCGCAAATGCGTCGCAAGTATCTCGGCTGTCATCCCGGGCGCAGCGCAGCATCCCCGGGTCCGCGCCATAGCGCGGCCCGGGGACAAGCTTGCCCTCGGGCGCGCGAAGCGCGACCCGAGGGTGGTGCGCTGCAGACCCGGGACCCAAGTACCCCGGCATCAGAAAAAGGCACGGCAGGGCTACTTGGATCCCGGCTCTCGCTACGCTCGGCCGGGATGACACCGGAGGAAACGGCGCCATATGCGATAGCGCTGGGAGAGGGAGTGCGCCGAGCGCGCGGCTAGATCAGCAAGTCACCCGCGCCGGGTGGCGGTGGGATTGACCTGGCGGTCGATGGATTTCACCGCCGCCAGGGCGCTGATGAGGGCGCCTTCCTGCCAGCCGCTCCAGTAGGTGAGCTGATCGCCCGCCATGTGGAAGCGACCTTGCGGGCGGCTGAGCATCTGGGCATGCGCGGCAAAAGTTTCGTCGCCCTCGTCGGCCCAGCCGAAGCGCGCAAATTCCATGTTGTTCCAGCCGATGGCGATCCCGTGCTCGACCCAGTCGGCATAGCCCGGATGCAGCCTGTCGCCCTGCTCGCGGGCGATGTGCAGCCGCTCGGCAACAGGCTTGGCGTTGAACTGGTCGGCGGCGGCGCCATACATGTAGGCGCCGGTGAGCACGCCCTTGGCGCCCAGGAAGCCCGATGACGGATACCACACCTGGGTGATTACATCGGTGGTCCAGGAAATACCGCCGAAAATCTGGTCCTTCATTTCCCAGAAGCGGTCGGCCTGCCAGCCGACCTTGCCGGCGGCCTGGACCGGAAGTCTTGCCGCAGCCTCCATGTAGGCGCTGGGCAGATTGGTCTTGAGCCTCCGGAAGATCGGCGCCGGAATCGTGGACACACAATAGTCGGCCGCGAGCGTGCGCACGCCAGAGCCCTCATGGTGGGCGATCGTGACCTTGTCGGCTGCGACGTCGACCGCCGTCACCCGCGCCCCATAGCGGATGAGGTTTGCGATCGTCCCGGCCTGGCGGCGCAGCTTCTGGCGCGCAAAAGCTCTCACGAAATTATCCATGCCGCCCACCGGCTCGAGCAGCGAGGCCTGCCAGTAATATTCGGCGTCGCGGAAGATGTAGTCGTTCCACACCTCGGACCGCAGAATCTCGTCGAGCGCGAGCGGGCTCAGCGGCTGGCCGGGCTGATCGGCGAGGCCGGGCGGGACCTCGTAGCCGGCGCGGCCGGACTTGTTGCGATAGGAATGGGTGCGCCTGCCACCGGCATCGGCCTTGGTCAGATCGCCGAAGGTCGCCAGCATGTCGCGCAGCTTTTCGACATCCGTGCCGGTGACCGGGAGATCGAGGTCGCCCTTGGCGACGCACTTGTCGAGCAGTTCGGCGACGTGGCCCTGGAGATCATGCAGGGCACGCCGCATCTGCATGGTTTTGCCGTTGCCGATATGGCCCGAATGCACGAGGTTGGCGCGGCTGGCAAAGATGAACGGCTGCAGCGCGACGCCGAACCGGCGGCAATAGTCGATGACCTGCACGTGATGATGCGGAATGCGGCCCGGGCCAGCATTGAGCCACAGCCCCTCGTCGAACCGGCACTTCTGCGGCGGGCCCCCCATCTCGGCAAAACGGTCACCGCGCCGCAGCGTCAGGCTGCGGCCGCCCAGGCGATGCGCCGCTTCGAGAATGACGCAATCGTAGCCGGCACGCTCGAGCTCGAAAGCCGCGCACAAGCCGGCGACGCCGGCGCCGAGAATGGCGACGGTGCGGCCCGCTCCCGAATCCTGCGGCAAGGCGAGGCTCGCCGCCCGGGCGTCAGGCGGCTTCAGAAAATTCCAGGCGGCCAGCGTCTCGTACGCGGCCCCTGCCCCGCCCAGCCGCGCCATGGCGCCGATGAGCTTGCGTCGCGTGATCGCCATGGCGGCCTCCCGATGTGAGCCGCGCAGGACGGAAGCGGCGGCGGCAAAACTACTATGGCCGGGCGGTACCCGGCCATGAATCATGTCGTGTGCGCGCGGGTCTATTTCATGGCGATGACGGCCGGGGCCGGATCTCCGTCGCCACGCCGCTGATGCTGTTGTCGCCGTAGCTGTTCAGGATCCGGCGGGCTGGTCGCTTCTTCAACGAGGGCCCGCGCGAGTTCCTGACCAGCAACCACGTGCTGCTCAAGACCTTTCTCGGCGCCTCGCGCCGGTTCGGGCCGACGTCGCCGGACCGCGCGTGAGGCGGCATCGAGGTTCGCCATGGGCGAAGATAGCCGGCTTGTCGCCGTGGGATGGCTCCTCTAGGTTCCCGGCTGGTCAAGGCCGCGGAACGGCATCATGCAGATTTACGACGGCATCGTCGAAGCCATCGGCAACACGCCGCTGATCAAGCTCAGGCGCATCTCCGAGGCGACCGGCTGCACCATTCTCGGCA
>DATFWC010000553.1:0-8973 GCA_035259885.1 Xanthobacteraceae bacterium | reverse complement strand
GGCGCCGGGTCGGTCGGCAGGTCCTTCGCGGTTGACATGATCTCGAAGGCCGACATGACGGTCGGCGACGCCTGCGTGTCGCGGCTCGCCAGCATGAAGCCAATTCCAGCCAGCACGGTGATGACGGCGGCCATTCCGATGATGAGCTTGCGCATGTTACCCCTCCCGTGATGCGTTTGTGGTCCAACGATGGACAGGGGAGTAATCCGCTGGCGGCGCCGCGACCGTGACCCAAGTCACACTTCCAGACGAAAATCCGAACCGCATGGGACGCCGGCGCGATTGAACTCAGCGCCGGCTGCCGCGACCAAGAGCGACCAAAGGCTCTGAAGCGCGCCGGGGAAGGACCATGATCAGGCCAGCGAAATTCGCCTGCGCTGCCGTGATCGCGGCGGCGTTCTTCGCGTCGGCCCCGGCAAAGGCGCAGTTTGCGGGCATTGACGAGAACCAGATGCAGCAATTCGCCCCCATGCTCGAGATGATGAAGCAGCAGATGGGCAAGCAGCGGTTCGCCCAGTTGATGAAGACCGTGGGCCCGATGATGGAGAAGATGCAGGGCCAGGGTGGCCCAGGTGGCATGGACAACATGGACATGGGCCAGATGATGAGCATGCTCGGCTCGATGAAGGGCCTCCTGGGCAACGGCAATGGCAGCGGCCACCGCCGCCACGCCAGGGCCAAGGCCCGGCCGCGCGCCTCCTAGAGCGACATGACTTTTCTTCGAATCGCCATCTCGCTTTAAGTTATGCGTGGAGCATGATCTTTTCCGAAAACCGGTACCCACTTTTCGGGATCATGCTCTTAGAGGCGCCCACCCCGCCTGCGGGCCGGATTTGGCAGAAACGCCACGTTTTGCCGCCGTTTCCCGGCCGGCGCCCGAAACGGGCGCCGATTGCGCATGAGCCGCGCCCAGAGCTTACCCGGAGGTTACCGGTGACTTAACAAAGGGTTACCTGCTATACCCCCATAACTATTTGATTCTCTTCGTATTTTACCGAATTTTTTTCGTGCGAAGGTGGGCGCAGCATGGCATCATGTTGACCGCCATCATTCTCGTTTGCTCGCTCGCCGTCACGCCCGACCTTCGGGAGTGCAGCCGCGACAATGCGACGAACGTCCTGCAGGTGCCGGAGGAATTCTCCCTGCCCGCGCAGTGCTTCATGCGCGGTCAGGCGTTTCTGGCCGAGACCTCGATCGGCCGGGAGATGGCGACTGACGAGCGCGTCAAGGTCGTGTGCACCCCGACCCACAAGCTCACCGCCGGCCGGCGCATCATCTGACACGCCGCCGCAGCCGCGGTGCCTGCCACTTTCTTCAGCGTGACCAAGCTGTTGCAGGCGCCGCGCCGCGAAAACGGGCACGGGCGGCTCGGGCGGCGTTGCACCTTGCCTACGACAGCGTGAAGCTCATGCCGGCGGCCGCGACACGGCACTCATGTGACACGTACGGCCAGCCGCGAGGGGTCACGGCGCAGAATTGGGAGCTTGCCGATCCCTGGGCCCCCTGCGCGCCGAGCGCCTTGTGCGCCGCGACTGCCCTTTGCGCAGCGGCTTTTTGTTCAGCGGTGAGTTTTTTCGCTACGAAGGAGCCGATCGGTGTCGGCGTGAACATTTCGCTCGTCAGCGGGAAGCGCTGCGCCACCTGAACGGCGGCGGAGGAACTCTCCGCACGTGAAGCGCCGATCTCCAGCCCGGCGACCAGCGCGGCCGCCACGACGGCTGATAGCAAAGCGATGTTCCGGGTGATGACCATTTGACCCTCGCTCCGGCCCCACGAAAGGGGCTCTCTATGCGTTCCAGTTAGCACCCTGAATTTTTCGGGAGTTTTGCGCGCTCCGTGAAAATGGTTACGTCGCCCCGCGTTGATGTTGCGTGGCTGAAAAAATTGAGGGGGGACAGGACGCCCCGGTGATCCCAGGGTCCGGCGTCAAGGCGGGGCGGCATGGGGCGCGGCCAGTTCGGCCTTCATCGGGTCACGGTTCCACTTCGGGAGCCCCCAGCCAGGGACAAAAAACGCGGGATCGGGCCCTATGGCCGGATGCAACGGTCGAATCGGCGAGGGCGTTCCGCGGATTGCGCTCCGATCCCTCCGGGCTACAGGGGCGCTCGGCACGCGCGAAGCCAGCCTGTCGAACATACGAAGGGTCTTGGACCCGCGAGGCGGGTATACAGCGCCTGCTGTCGAATACTTCCGGGAAAGCTGTGCTCGCCTGGTCGTCCCTGCCCTTCTGTTTCGCGGTCCTGTGGGCGTCCTCCTATGCGGCGGCCAAGATCGGCCTCGCCGACATCACGCCGTTCGCCTTCGTGGCGGTGCGGCTGGCGATCGCCGCGCTGGCGGCGCTCGCGATCCTGCTGGCGCGGCAAAGCGCGTGGGGTTCGCTGGCCCGCGTTTGGCCGCACCTGCTGATCGGCGGCGCGCTGGTGCACGGCCTGGCGCTGGCGACCGCGCACGCGGCGCTGACATCGGTGGACGCCACGTCCACGGCGCTGGTGCACGCCGTCCATCCGATCCTCACGGCGCTGGTGGCAACGCTGGCGCTCGGCGAACAATTTCGCTGGTGGCAATGGCTCGGTGTCGCGCTGGGATTCCTTGGCGTCGTCATCGGCGTGCCGCTCGGGACCGGCACCGGGCCGCTCGTGCTGCTGGCCCTGAGCCTGTTCGGCCTGTCCGGCGGCACGCTCTATCTCAAGCGCTTCTGCCCGAAAGTTCCGCCGTTCGAGGCGACCATGGTGCAACTCGTCGGCGGCGCGCTGCTCGCCGGACTGGCGACGCTGACGCTGGAAACGCCGCACGCCCACTGGACTCTATCACTGGTCGGGGCCCTGGCGTGGAACACCGTGTTCATGTCGATCGGCGGCATGGCGCTCTACAATTTCATGCTCCTGCACTACGGCGCCAGCCGCGCCGCCTCGTGCTTCTTCGTGGTGCCGGGTGCCGCCGCCCTCATCGCCTGGGTGGTGCTGGGCGAGAGGTTGTCGTCCCTGACCATTATTGGCCTGACCGCCGCGAGTCTCGGCGTCGCACTGGTATGGTGGAGATCGAGGCAGTCGTAGCCCGGATGAGCGCAGCGAAATCCGGGGCGGCCGTCCCGCATGTCGCTGCGCTCATGCGGGATACGGGTGCTGACCGGCCGCGCTCCGCGAAGCGCAACCTCGCAAATTGCGATGTCCCGCGCTCTCAGCGCGACGTGAGATTGCGTGCGAGCGCGACCGCCGCGGCGTCAACGGCGCCTTTTCCCGGCGCCAGCATTTGTTTCGTGGCTTCGAGCATCAGCTCGTTCATCGCGCGCAGGATCTGCTCGTCCGATTGGACCACGCCTGCGGCGGCGAAATCCTGGCGAATTTTGCTGAGCACGTCACTCTGCTCGGGGTCGAGCGTGCCCACGGCCAGGGCTTGCGCATACGCTTTGGCGTCCGGCTTCGGCAGTCCCAATTTTTCGGCCGCCCACATGCCAAGGAGCATGTTGCGGCGAACCGCCGTCTTCAGGTCGTCGGTGGTGGTCATGTGAATGTCCCCGATTGCCGGCTGTTGCGCATCGGACGGTTTCGCCCCGGGTTCGCGCATCGACCTGGGACAAATTTGGCGGGCATCCCCGGGAGCCCAGTTCCGCGTCGCGATCGTGCACGCTACAGTCCCGGCGCGCTCACGCAAAGCATGTTTGCGCAGGACGGGAGGTCCCATGCGTGTGTCTCTGAGAATGATCGTCCCGGCATTGGCCCTCGTCGCGCCGGCGCCGCTGGCGGCGCAGACGCCGCCGGCACCGATCGTGCAGGTCGAGGGACTGCGGCAGATCTCCGCCCACGTCCACATCATCCCGGACAACAGCGTCCCGCTGGTGCCGAATGTCGGCTACATCGTCGGCGAGCGCGCCGCGCTCGTGATCGATACCGGACTCGGCCCGCGCAACGGCGCGGCAGTCTACGACGTGGCGAAGAAGCTCGCCGGCGCCAGGCGGCTCTATCTTGTCACTACCCACGTGCATCCCGAGCACGACCTCGGCGCCCAGGCCTTTCCTGACACGACGACGCTGATCCGCTCGACCGACCAGGTGAAGGAAATTGCCGACACCGGGCTGGGGCTGGCGAAGGTGTTCGCCGGTCGCTCGGCGATCAATGCGGAGCTGCTCAAGGACGCGGATTTCCGCAAGGCCGACGTCACGTTCGAGCGCGACTATGATCTCGATCTCGGCGGCGTGCAGGTGAAGCTCATCGCCATGGGCCCCAACCACACGGTCGGCGATACGGTCATCTGGGTCGAGACCGAGCGCGTCCTGTTTGCCGGCGATATCGCCATGCGCAATCAGCCCGCCTTTGCGAGCCCCCGCTCGAGCCTTCAGCACTGGCTGGCGAGCCTCGACCGGCTCGAGGCGCTCAAGCCCGCCATCATCGTGCCCAGTCACGGCCCGACGGGCGACGGCACTGCGTTCATCATCGGCTATCGCGCCTACCTGACGGAGGTCCGCGACCGCACGGCTGCGGCAAAGCGGGCGGGCGGCGGTATCGACCAGGCGGTGGAGACGGTCACCAGCGCCTTTGACGGCCGCGCCCCGGACAAGGCGCGCCTTGGCGGCGCGATCAAAGGGGCTTACGGCGAGGCGCCGTGAGGCGGCGCAGCCGCGAGATCAGCCAGTCACAACGCGCCGATGAATGTCGTCCACCCGACATTCATCCTGCCCTAGGGCTGTATCCCGAGCGTGCCACTGGCCCCATGCCGCACGGAACGCCGCTTGCTCGCGCGGGTGTCGCGCCGTCGGGACCGATCACGTCGAAGTTGCGGTTCGTCGGATAGCCGCGCCGGCCGCCACGCGGGCGAGGAAGCTTTAGCGGAAACTGCATCACGCGTCCTAAGTCGGCTTCCAGGCTGAACACTTGGCGCTGGAGGTCTATCGTTGATTCGCCATAGTCCACTGCCCATGACCGCCAAGGATCGGCGCCGATGATCATGGATCAGGTCTTGCAGATCATGTTCTACGCCATGATGACGATCGGCGGCTTGTCGATCATTGCCGGCCTGTGGGCGGTGTGGCGCGATGTGCGCGATCCGTAGGAAAGGGCCGCACCCCGGACGCCGACTCTCGGCACATGCGCAGTGATTTGGGGCGACCAGTACGAGGACCGCCGAAGAGGCCGCATTGAGGCCGCCGGTTGCGACTTGGACGGGTGAGTTACTGACAACACTGGTGCTGGTGTTGCTGCGACGCCCGGCCATTTCGGCCGGCGCCACACGCGAGCGCGTTTGGCGCAACCTGCTAATTGCCGGTCAAACGCGATGATCCAAGCTGCGGGAATCGGATGGATCGAGTTGCCGGATGATCGCTTTCGGTAAGCAGGGGCCCTGGCCCGACATCATGCAGCGATCAGGCGAACCACCAGCAAGAAACCGGCGAGCGCGAGTATCGTGCCCACCATCCACTTGAGCAGCAGGAGATCCGCCTCGATGCGCGCGAGACGATGGTGGAAGCTCGCGACCGCTTCCGCCGCGTTGCTTGCTTTCTCTCGCGAGGCGCCGGCCTCGACGAGCGCCTCATAGACCTCTGAGATCATCGCGGGCATGGCTTACCCGCGCTGTCGTGTCCTCTCACCAGGGCATCGCCCTCGTTCCGCCGCCAAATCGATCGAGCTGCGATCATGTCGTCGCGGAACCGTGTGAGCCAGACGTGCGATGCCCCAAGCTCGTCCTCGGTTGCCTTCTTCTCCCCTTTGGCGGGACGCATCGCCATCAGACTTGCTGGCCTTTCTGGTGCTCATCGCAAAATCGGAGTGCAGTTTCCATTTCTTCTTTGATCAAGGCGATCAGGGATTCGACCACCTCGTGCCGGCCGCGCGGCGCTTCCCCGAATGCTGGCGAATTAAGACCTGCCCACAGTCCGAGCGTTGACCCGATGCCTCTGGCCGCACTCGCGAGCACCAGCCAGTCTGGCGCTTCTTCCCCCAGCCGCCGCTGCTCGTCCTGGACGAAATTCACGATCGCGCGGCCGAAAATCTTCGTGGCGCGCTTGGTCGGTTCCTCGGTCTGGTGATCGAGGGGCATTTGCGTGACGTTTTCCATCGCAGCTTATCTCCCAGGTTTTGTGCGGCGGCACTCGGTCGGGTGGACAGAGCCCCGTCCAGGTTCCCGCCGCGGCTGGGCTCGCTTATTTGCCCTTTGAATGCGTAGGGCGGGCCCCTGGCTGACGGACTCGATTCTCGTTCAGCCGACCAACGCCAACATGGTCAGCGCCCACGCGACCATTACTGAGCCCACCGTTGCCAGAATCGCCCACGGCGTGACCACGGTGAGCAATCCGCGAAACGAGCGCCACGAACCGGACCCGGCCTCAGCCGCGGCACCGATGCGAGACCGCAGCACCGCCGACAATGATTGCGACAGGGAACCCGGAAAAAAGTGCATGCTTCTGCCCACGGACCGGTATGGCTAAGCTCTTAGCGGTTACATGGGAAGCGCTGCGGGACCGCGTTTGTGAGCGCATGCCAAAATTTTGCTTCTTCGATCCGGCACCTGTTACCAGCGCCGGTGGCCCTGAACCGCACGCCCGGTCGCTCCATCCGGACTGAGGACCGAGCCTTCGCTACATCCGGAATACCCCGAACTTCGTGTCCGGGATCGGCGCATTGAGCGCGGCCGAGAAGGCCAGCCCCAGCACGCGGCGCGTCTCCTGCGGCGTGATGATGCCGTCGTCCCACAGTCGCGCTGTGGCGTAATAGGGATTGCCCTCCGCCTCGTAGCGGTCGCGGATCGGCTGCTTGAACGCCTCCTCCTCGTCGGCCGACCAGGTGCCGCCGTCGCCCTCGATGTTGTCGCGCCGCACCGTTGCCAGCACCGAGGCCGCCTGCTCGCCGCCCATCACCGAAATGCGCGCGTTCGGCCACATGAACAGGAAGCGCGGCCCATAGGCGCGGCCGCACATGCCGTAATTGCCGGCGCCGTAGGAGCCGCCGATGATCACGGTGATCTTCGGCACCTGGGCGCAGGCCACCGCCGTGACCATCTTGGCGCCGTCCTTGGCGATGCCACCCGCCTCGTAGTCGCGCCCCACCATGAAGCCGGAAATGTTCTGCAGGAACAGCAGCGGCACCCGGCGCTGGCAGGCGAGCTCGATGAAATGCGCGGCCTTGAGCGCCGATTGCGAGAACAGGATGCCGTTGTTGCCGAGGATCCCCACCGGAATGCCGTGGATGTGGGCGAAGCCCGTCACCAGCGTGGGGCCGTAGAGCTGCTTGAACTCGTCGAACTCGGAGGCGTCGACCAGGCGCGCGATCACTTCCCGCACGTCGTATTGCTTCCTGAGGTCGAGCGGCACGATGCCGTCGAGCTCCTTCGGGTCGTAGGCCGGCTCCCGTGGCGCTTTCAACGGGATGTCCACGCTCTTGCGGATGTTGAGATGGCCGACAATGCGCCGGCAGATGGCGAGCGCATGGTCATCGTCGGCCGCGTAGTGGTCGGCGACGCCCGACTGGCGCGCATGAACGTCGGCGCCCCCGAGATCCTCGGCCGACACCACCTCGCCGGTCGCCGCCTTCACCAGCGGCGGGCCGCCGAGAAAGATGGTGCCCTGGCGGCGCACGATGATGGTCTCGTCGGACATCGCCGGCACATAGGCGCCGCCGGCCGTGCACGAACCCATGACGGCGGCGATCTGCGGGATGCCGAGCGAGGACAGGACCGCCTGGTTGTAGAAGATGCGGCCGAAATGCTCGCGGTCGGGAAACACCTCGGTCTGGTGCGGCAGGTTGGCGCCGCCGGAATCGACGAGGTAGATGCACGGCAGCCGGTTCTCGCGCGCGACCTCCTGGGCGCGCAGGTGCTTCTTCACTGTCATGGGATAGTAGGTGCCGCCCTTGATGGTCGAATCGTTGCACACGATCACGCATTCGCGGCCGGAGACGCGGCCGATGCCGGTGATGAGGCCGGCGCCGTGGATGGCGTCGTCGTACATGCCGTAGGCGGCGAGCGGCGACAGTTCGAGGAATGGCGATCCGGGATCGATGAGCCGCGCGACGCGGTCGCGCGGCAGCATTTTTCCGCGCTCGAGGTGGCGCTCGCGCAGGCGCTGCGGCCCGCCCGCCGCGGCGGCGGCGCGGCGCTGCTGCAGCTCTTCGGCCAGCGCCGCCACCGCGGCGCTGTTGGTGCGGAACTCGTCGGCACCGGTGTCCAGGCTGGAAGCGATCACGGGCGCCTCGATGCTCGGTGGGGCCAGTCCCTATCCACTATGGCGCACCTGCAAAATCAAGTGGACACGAAGGCGGGCGCCACGACGCCCCACAGGCCATATCGACATTCTGCCGGCATGACCCAGCGCCGAGCGCGATACTGCCAACATGCGACGGACGCGTGCGCGCCCGCCGCATTGTGCGTCGCATCAGCAACATCCTCGAACCCGTCTTGCATGTGCCGGACAACGGACCACGCGCCGCGCGGCCGATGGGTTGCATTGCGGCGCAACGTGCCGAGCGGCGCGAGCCGTAACCGTCAGGGATGGGCCCCCATCGACGCACAATAAGTGCCCATGCAGGCACCGCCCGGAACCGATGCGGCGCCGCGGCGTTGTTGTGCGACCTGTGGGGTCACACGAGGGCGGCATGGAGGTACACTCATGAGGAAGACATTGTTGGCCACGGTTGCGGCGGCCGCCCTGGCGGCGGGCACGATCGCGGTCTCCGCCCAGGGAATGCAGGGCGGCACCGGGGGCGCGGGCGGACCCGGCGGTGCCGGCGCCGGCGGCGCACCTTCGACAGCGCCGGCCGAAAAGATGGACAAGGGCGGTCCGAAAGGCGGCGCCAAAGGCGGGGCCGGCGAACGCTCGACCACCGGCCAAGGCACGCAGACGGAACGCGGTGGCGGCCAGATGGACCGCGGGACGAGCAGCCAGCCGAGTGGTGGCGAACGCGGCCAGACCAGCCCGAGCCAGATGAATCGCGATTCCGCGCAGCCGAAGTCCGGCCAGTCCGAAACGCAGAAGGGCCAGAAGTCCGG
>DATFWC010000552.1:0-4159 GCA_035259885.1 Xanthobacteraceae bacterium | reverse complement strand
GCCGACGGCATCATCAAGCCCAAGGCCTTCGTGGTGCTGAAGAACGGCTTTTCGCCAGACGAGTGCTTCTTCGACACGGTCAAGACGCACGTGAAGGAGCGCGCCGGCCCGTGGAAATTCCCGCGCTGGATCGATATTCGCGCCGACCTGCCGCGCACCGCGACGGGAAAAATCCAGCGCTTCAAGCTGCGCGAGGAGGAAGCCGAAAAATCTTTGTAGGGTGGGTTGAGGCGCTATGCACAGCCCTGCAATGCGGTCGCAGTGGTGCGCGCCGAAACCCACCGTGCGGCATTTCATCATGGTGGGTTTTGGCGCGTTGGGCCGACGCTTCCGTTCGTTGGCCGAGTTTCGCGCCTCAACCCACCTACGGCGCGTCAAACAACGCCTTCACCAATCTCCTGGCCAGCACGCCGGCGACGCGGCGGCGGTAGTGGCCGGGCGTGAACGTGGTCTTCATCGCCATGATCTGGTCGCGCACCAGGTGGTCGAGACCCTTCAACACGCTGTCGTCGAGCCCGGCCCCGCACAGGTTCTCCGTGCCCTGGAGCAGCACCGGGCGCGGATTGGTGCCGGTGAAGGCGACGCGCAGGTCGGCGAGCTTTTTCCCGTCGCGGCGCAGCGCCACGGCGACGCCGCACACCGGATATTCTATCGAGCGGCGGATGCGGATCTTGTCGTAGGCCGAGCGCAGGCCCGGCGTGTTGTTGGCGCGCACCGCGGTGACGAACTCGCCGGGTTTCAGGGCCAGATAATTCTTGCCGTCGCCGGTGGCGGAAGCGTGCCGGGCGTAGCCGATATAGAGGTCGTCGAGCGGCAGCTGGCGCCGGCCCTGCGGGCCCGCCAGCTCGATCTCGGCATGAAGCGTCAGCAGCGCCGGCGCCAGGTCGCCACTGAAGGTGGCGAAGCACACGCCGTGGCTCTTCGGCGCCACGTGGCAGATGTCGCCGGTGGTCTTGAGGCAATGATGATTGGCGGAACGCCACCATTCGCTCTGATTGTAGTAGATGCAGCGCGTATCGAGGCAGAGATTGCCGCCGACCGTGCCCATGTTGCGATGCGTCGGGCCGGCAATGACGTGCGCGGCCTGGGCGACCACCGGATAATTCGCCACAACCTGCGGATGGCGCGCCAGCTCGCTCAGCGTCACGGAGGCGCCGATCTCCAGCACCTCTCGGTCGGCGTGGACCGTGCGCAATTCAGCGACGCCGTTCATCTCGATGAGCACCGGCGGCGCCTCGATGCCGCGCCTGATGTTCACCAGGAGATCGGTGCCGCCGCCGATCAGGCGGCTGGCTGGATGCGCCGCCCGCGCCGCGAGCACGTCGGCAATTGTAGTCGGCCGCAGCAGTTGGAATTGCGGAAGCGCATCCATCAGCAGCACCTGCGGCGATATTCCCGCGACGCGAAAGCCACTTGCTCCACCTCTCCCCGCACGCGCGGAGAGGTGGGAGCAAGCTTCACTGCCGCGCCAATCATGCGCCGTTTCCCTTCGTGCCGTGACGTCGCGCGCGCTGCCGCTTCTCGATCGCCTCGAACACGCGGTCGGGCGTGACCGGCAGGTCGTTGAAGCGGATGCCGATCGCATCCGCGATGGCATTGGTGAGCGCCGGCAGGAAGGCGGCGAGCGAGCCTTCGCCCGCTTCCTTGGCGCCGAAGGGCCCGTGCGGATCGTTGCTCTCGACGATGCCCACCTCGATCGGCGGGGAGTCCTGGATGGTGGGCACGCGGTAGTCGAGCATGTTGGCCATCAGCATGAGGCCGTCGTGGTAGCCGGCCTCCTCGCTCATCGCCTGGCCCATCCCCATCCACACCGAGCCCTGCACCTGGCCTTCCACCGTGAGGCGGTTGAGCGCCTTGCCGCAATCGTGCGCCACCCACACCTTGTCGACGGTGACGACGCCGGTCTCCGCGTCGACGCTCACCTCGACGACCTGCGCCGAGTAGCTGTAGCCCATGGTGGCGCCGATTGCCGCGCCGCGATATTTCTTGCCGCCATGGGATTCGGGGCTGGTTGAATAATTGCCCGTCACCGTGATTGTGCCGGTGCCCTTCAGCGCTTCGGTCACCACCTCGTCGAAGGTGAGGCCCTTGTCCTGGGCGCCGGCGCGATAGAGATCGCCCAGGCACTCGACGTCGTCGGGGTTGGCCTCGAGCTTGCGCGCCGCCGCTGCGACCAGCACGCGCTTGAGGTTCTGCGCCGCCTCGATCGCCGCATTGCCGACCATGAAGGTCACTCGCGACGAATAGGAGCCGTTGTCCTTCGGCACCACGTCGCTGTCGCCGGTGACGATGCGCACGCGCGCGAGATCGAGCCCGAGCACCTCGGCCACGGTCTGCACCAGCACGGTGGACGAGCCCTGGCCGATCTCCGCGGCGCCGGTGAGCAGCACGATCGAGCCGTCGAAATCGAGCTTGAGCTTGACGGTGGCGTGCGGCTCGCCGGTCCAGTTCACCGGCTTCGATGCGCCGCTGATGTAGTGCGAGCAGGCAAAGCCCAGGCCCTTGCCCTTGGGCAGCCTGCCCTTGCGCGCGCGCCAGTGGCTCGCCCGCTCGACCCAGTCGACGCACTCGGGGAGGCCATAGGAGTTCACCATGAGGTCGTTGTCGGTGAACGTCGGAGCGTTGAGATAGTTGGCGCGCCGGACCGCGATCGGATCGAGCCCGACCTCGTGCGCCATCTGGTCGAGCAGGCTCTCGAAGGCAAAGCGGATATTGACCGTGCCGTGGCCGCGGAAGGCGCCGCATGGCGGCGTGTTGGTGAGGGCGCGCCGGCCGATATATTTCACGTGGTGCAGGTCATAGATGGCGTAGAGCATCGAGCCCGCATACAGAATGGTGACCACGCCATAGCCTGAATGGGCGCCGCCGCGCTGGTCGCACTCGCATTCGACCGCCGTGATGCGCCCGTCGCGGCGCAGGCCGATCTTGAGCCTTATGTCGGTTTCCGGCCGGCCGCGATGGGTGATGAACGTTTCCTCGCGCGTCGTCATGATGCGCACGCTGCTGCGCGCCCTGCGCGCCAGCAGGGCGGCGATCAGCTCGACATTGAGGGTTTCGGTGCGACAGCCGAATCCGCCGCCGACATGCGGCTTGATCACGCGGATGCGCGACATGTCCATGTCGAGCACGCGCGCCAGCATGAGATGCACGTAGTACGGCACCTGCGTGCTGGCATGCACTGTCATGCGGTCGCGCACCGCGTCGTACTCGGCGATCGCCGCGTGCATCTCCATCTGGTTCTGGCACACCTCGGCGCAGTTGTAGGTTCCCTCGCGCACCAGATCCGCCTCGGCAAAGCCCGCCTCGACATTGCCCAGTTCGAAGAAAACGTCGCGTTCGAGATTGCCCGGCTTGTGCGCGTGCAGCGCCACCGCCTCGGGCGACAGCGCCGCCTTGGCGTCGTAATAGGCAGGCAGTTCCCGCACCGTCATGCGGATGCGGCGCAGCGCCTCACGCGCCGTAGCGTCGTCGATGGCTGCCACCGCCGCGACCGGCTCGCCGCGATAGCGCACGCGGTCGCGCGCCAGCGGATGCTCGGTGCGGGCGATCGGCAGCACGCCGAACGTCTTGTCGCAATCGGCGCCGGTGACGACGGCGATGACGCCCGGAAGCTTTTGCGCCGCCGACACGTCGACGTCGAGAATTTCGGCGTGCGAATAAGGACTGCGGAAGATGCGGCCGGCCAGCAGTCCCGGCTGAAGAATGTCGGCCGTGTACTTGGCTCTGCCCGAAACCTTTTCCGGGCCGTCAACCATCGGCACGTAGGCGCCGATCGTATGCGTCGGCGCGATCTCGTTCATGGCGCAACCCCGGCCGACTGCAGCTCGGCGGCGTACTTCACAGCCTCGATGATTTTGACGTAGCCGGTGCAGCGGCAGATGTTGCTGCCGAGACCTTCGCGGATCTCGTCGTCGCTGGGATGCGGATTGCGCCGCAGCAGGCCGACCGACGCCATGATGTAGCCCGGCGTGCAATAGCCGCACTGCGATCCGAGCTTCTCGTGGAAGCCGCGCTGCACGGCGGAGAGCGTTCCGTCGTGCCCGAGCGATTCGACCGTGTCCACGCGATGGCCCTGCACGCTCGCCGCCAGCGTCAGGCACGACAGACGCGGAACATCGTCGACCAGCACCGTGCAGGCGCCGCATTCGCCGCCGTCGCA
>DATFWC010000551.1:0-8564 GCA_035259885.1 Xanthobacteraceae bacterium | reverse complement strand
CGACGCGGTCGCCGGACGGCAGCGTCACGGCCTTGATGATTGGCCGCCTCGCTTTGACGTCCGACAGCGCGATGCCGGTGAGCTGCGGGCCGTTCCCGCCGCACACGAAGTTGTCGCAGTCGATGCCCAACGGTCTGGCGCTGGCCGTCCCAGCGGCGCCGAGCACGGCGGCCAGCGCGGCGGCGAATAAGCGCGTCTTCATGGCCGTCTCCTCGGGTTCGGTAGTTGTGGCTCAGCGCAAGTCGACGCGGTCGCCGGACGGCAGCGTCACGGCCTTGATGATTGGCCGCCTCGCTTTGACGTCCGACAGCGCGATGCCGGTGAGCTGCGAGCCGTTCGAGCCGCACAAAAAGTCGTCGCAGTCGATGGCCAACGGTCTGGCGTTGCCGGTCGCGGCGGTGCCGAGCACGGCGGCGATCGCGGCAGCGAACACGAGCGCCTTCATGGCAGTCTCCTGGGTTCGGTCGTGGCGTGGTGTCGTGACACGGCACAATGGTTCAATGCCGTGGCGCCGCGGTCGTCCGAATGTGACCTCCATCACGTTCCCGGTCTCGCGCCGATCGCGCTCGCGCCGCCGCGCCCACTTCTTCACCGGGTCGGGCTCCGTCCACAGGAGAAAAATCTTCCGTTGCCTGACCGGACTCCGGCCGCCAACATGCCGCCCGATGAGTCGCACCGTTGCCGCCGCCCGTTTGCCGCTGGACGAGCCGATCGTCCGGCCGTCGTTCCGGCGCGAACGCGCGGCCATGCGGCGCGGCGTCATGCCGGTCGCCGGCTGCGACGAGGCGGGGCGCGGGCCGCTCGCCGGCCCGGTGGTCGCGGCGGCGGTGATCCTCGATCCCGGCCGGATCCCCAAAGGCCTTGACGACTCGAAGAAACTTCTGCCTGAGCAGCGGGAAAAGCTTTACGCAAAAATTTGTGCGACCGCCGAGGTGGCGATCGCCTTCGGCTGCACCGCGCGCATCGACCGCGACAACATTCTTCAGGCCTCGCTGTGGGCGCTGGCGCGAGCGGTGTCGGCGCTGCCGCGCAAGCCGCAGCTCGTGTTCGTGGATGGCCGCGACCGCATCAAGGTCGACTGCGAATGCCAGGCGGTGATCGGCGGCGATGCCCTGGTGGTGTCCATCGCGGCCGCTTCCATCGTCGCCAAGGTCACGCGCGACCGGCTGATGACGCAGCTCGGCCTCGCGCATCCGGGCTACGGGTTCGAGCGCCATATGGGCTACAGCGTGCCTGAGCATTTCGCCGCGCTGGAGCGGCTCGGGCCGACCATCCATCACCGCCGGTCGTTTGCCCCGGTCGCGGCCTGCTTCGGCGATCCGGCGGCGGAGCTTGATCCGGTCGTCCGGTTGCCGCTGCAATCTCCTTAGGCTTCCGCGCGTTGCTGCGTCCGGTTGGCGTGCTCCTTCACCACGTTTGCGTCTTGACGTGGCAAATATCTGATCCCGGGTCGCATTTCCGGCGACAAAACGGTATCCATCCCGGATCCGATCCGCGACAAGTCCCGGATCAAATCCAAGCCTTTGCGCGAAACATGCTCCCGTCCGCCGTCAGCCTCTCCGCACCGATGCTCTACGTCTCGCCGATCGTCGAGGCGCTGCGCGGCCGGCCGCGGCTGGTGTTCTGGTTCGCGACCCTCGCCCAGGCGTTGCTGTGGGTGGTGGTTCCGTCGGTGTTCTACACCAGCCCGCCGGGCGAGGTGCCGCTGGTGCTGGCGGTCGGCCACGAATGGCAGCTCGGCTCGGTCTACGGGCCGCCGCTCGCCTATTGGCTCGCCGATCTGGCGTTCCGGCTGACCGGCGGCTCGGTGATCGGCGTCTACATCCTGGCGCAGGCCTGCGTCGTGGTCACGTTCTGGGCGGTCTTCACGCTCGGCACTGCCATCGTCGGCCTGAGCCATGCGGCGCTGGCGGTGCTGCTGATGACCGGCATGTCGGTGTTCGCGGCCTGGACGCCCGATTTCGGTCCGGCGGTGCTGGCCGCGCCGCTCACCGCGCTGGCGCTCCTGTTCTACTGGCGTGCCGTCGGCCAAGGCGATCAGCGCTCCTGGTTCTGGCTCGGCGCCGTGCTCGGGCTCCTGCTGCTCACCACCTATTTCGCCGTGCTGCTGCTGGCGATGCTGGCCGCCTTCACGGCCGCCACCGAGCGTGGCCGCGCCACCGGCATGACCATGTACCCCTACATCTGCCTGGGGATCGCCCTGGTCGTCGCGTTTCCGCACCTGATCTGGCTGTTGCGCTCAGCCGTGTTCGCGGCCGGCGAGGCGGGCAATGCGTCGGGCGTGGTGCAATGGCTCAAGCAGCTCATCAGCCTGGTCGGCGAGCATGCCGGATTGCTGGTGCTGGTCATCGTGGGCAGCACGTTTGCCGTCGACCGCAGCGCCGCGGTCCCGGAACTGGTGCGCGCGCCGGTCGATCCGTTCGCAAAACTCTTTGTCTATGTGTTTGCCATCGCGCCCGCCGTGCTGGCCACGTTCATTGCGGCGATCCGCCGGCAGGGCGATCCGCTGGGCGGCGAAGCCGCTCTCGTCTTGCTGTCGGGGCTGGCCGTGATCGTGCTCGCCGGCAACGTCATCCGGCTCTACCGCCAGACGGCGGTCGGCTGGACCTGGTTCGCGTTGCTGGTCGGGCCGCCGCTGCTCGCCGTCGTCATCATCCTGGCAGTGCCGTGGACGCTGGCGATCGATCTCAAGATCAACGAGCCGACCGCCGCCATGGGCCGTTTCTTCACCGAGAGCTTCAACCGCCGCACCGGAAGACCGCTGGCGATCGTGGTCGGCGACGGCCGCCTCGGCGGGCTGGTGGCAATGGCCTCGCCGCAGCGGCCGAGCCTGCTGATTGACGGGTCAACCGAGCGCGCGCCCTGGGTGACCGAGGCCGACATCCGCCAGAAGGGCGCCATCGTGGTGTGGCCAATCACTGACGCCGCCGGCGCGCCGCCGACGAACATCCGGGCGCGCTTTCCCGAGCTGGTACCGGAAGTCCCGCGCTCCTTTGAGCGCGCCGTTCAGGGCCGGCTGTCGCTGATGCGCGTGGGCTGGGCCATGATCCGGCCGCAGGCGCAGTAGACGGCGAGGCTCATCGCACGGGCCATCGGATGCGGTTGCCCTACGAGATCCGGCCGCAGGCGGGCGCGCCGGCTCAGTGATAGCTCTCGCCGGCGCGCACGCGCCCGCGGAAAATCCAATACACCATGGCGGTATAGCCCAAGATGATCGGAAGCAGGATGAGCGTGCCGATGAGCAGGAAGGCCTGCGAGGCGGGCCCCGCGGCGGCGTCCCAGATCGTGAGCGTGGGCGGAACGAGGTACGGGAAGGTGGAAATCGCCAGCCCGAGATAGCCGAGCAGGAACAGCACGATCGCGGCAACGAACGGCCGCGCGCCCGGTCCCTGGTCGAGCCATCGCCAGGCCGCCAACGCCGTGAGCGCCGTGACGATCGGCACCGGCCAGAGATAAAGAATATTCGGCATGGAGAACCAGCGCTCAAAAATGCGCGGCACGGCGAGCGGCGTCCACAGGCTCACGATCGCCATGAATGCCAGCACGGCGGCAAGCAGCACCTTGGCCTGCGCCCGTGCATGATCGGCGAGTTCGCCTTCCACCTTCATCACCAGCCAGGTGGCGCCGAGCAGCGCATAGCCGGCCACGACGCCAAGGCCGCACAGCAGTGCGAACGGCGTCGCCCAGTCGAACGGCCCGCCGGCGAACTGGCCGTTCTCGACACGGATGCCCTGAATGAGGCCGCCGAGGATCACGCCTTGCGCGAAGGCGGCGACAGTCGAGCCGGCCGCGAAGGCAAAATTCCAGCGCCCCTTGCGGCGGGCGATGCCGCGGAACTCGAAGGTCACGCCGCGGAACACCAGGCCGAGCAGCATCACGATGACCGGCAGGTAGAGCGCCGGCATGATCGCCGCATAGGCCTTGGGGAACGCGGCCAGGAGCCCGCCGCCGCCGAGCACCAGCCAGGTCTCGTTGCCGTCCCAGAACGGCGCGATCGAGGCGAGCATCTGGTCACGGTCGCGGTCGCTGCGGGCGAACGGGAACAGGATCCCGAGACCGAGATCGAAGCCGTCGAGGATCACGTACATTGCGACCGCAACGCCGATCAGGCCGGCCCAGATGAGCGGAAGATCCCATTCCATGATCAGCCCTCCGCCTGCACCGTCTCGGCCGCGATCGCGGTGGGGAGCGGGCGGCTGCCGAACCCTGCCGGAGGTTCGTCGCGTGCCTGCGGTCCCTTCGCGATCAGGCGATTGATGTAGTAGATGCCGACCGAGAACACGACGCCGTAGACCAGCACGAACAGCGCCAGCGTGGTGGCGAGGCTGCCGCTCGGCACCGGCGACGTGGCGTCGGCGGTGCGCTGGATGCCGTAAACGATCCACGGCTGTCGCCCGGTCTCGGTCACGATCCAGCCGGCGATCACGGCGACGAAGCCGATCCACCACGTGTTGGCGACCACGTACTGGTACCAGCGCGTGTCGAACAGTGTTTTCCGCCACATCAGCCAGGCGCCGTAGAGGGCGGCCGCGATCATGAAGAACCCGACGGCCAGCATGATGCGGAAGCCGAAGAACACCGTTAGGAGCGGCGGCCGGTCCTGCGGCGGCACGCTCGTGAGGCCGGGAAACAGCCCGTTCGGATCGTGCCTCAGGACGAGAGAGGATCCGCGCGGGATGGAGATCTCGAACCAGTTGCGCTCGGCCTTCTCGTCAGGCCAAGCGAAAATGTGGAAATCGCCGGGCTTCGATCCGTCCCAGTGCGCCTCCATGGCGGCGACCTTGATCGGCTGGTGCTCGAGCGTGTTGAGCCCGTGCTGATCGCCGATGAACAGCTGCAGCGGCGCCAGGATCGCGGCCAGCCCGATGCCCATGCGCAGCATGGTCCTGGCTTCATCCATATGCCGGTTGGCCAGCACATAGCGGGCACCGACCGCGATCACCACGAAGGCGGCGGTCAGGAACGAGGCGTTCAGCATGTGGGCGAAGCGGTAGATGAAGCTCGGATTGAAGATGATGGCCAGCCAGTCCTTGGCATGGGCGACGCCGTCACGCATCTCGTGGCCGGCGGGCGTATGCATCCAGCTGTTGGCCGCCAGGATCCAGAAGGCCGAGATCGCGGTGCCGACCGCGACCGCGATGGCGGAGAACACGTGCAGCCAGCGCGGCACGCGGTTTCGCCCGAACAGCAGGATGCCGAGAAAGGTGGCCTCGAGGAAGAACGCGGTCAGCACCTCGTAGCCGGCGAGCGGGCCGATGATGTTGCCGGCCACAACCGAGAACCGGCTCCAGTTGGTGCCGAACTGGTAGGACAGCACGATGCCGGAGACCACGCCCATGCCGAAGGAGACGGCAAAGATTTTCGTCCAGAAGCCGGCCAGCCGGCTGTAGCGTTCCGCCCCGGTGGCGCCCCACAGGACCTCGAGCGTCGCGATATAGGCCGACAGTCCGATGGTGAAGCTCGGGAAAATGATGTGGAACGAGATCGTGAAGCCGAACTGCACACGGGCGAGGAGAACCGGATCGAGGTCCATGTTGCGTCCCTCACTCTGCCGACCTGTACTCTATAGGCCATGATGGCGCGGTTGAAGGGCGACCGCTCGCCGCTGCCCCGGACCTGAATGCAGTGCGTCGCCCCCAGGTTCCCGGCCGGCGGCGGGCGCGGTGGACAACTTGGCGCGCACCCGAGAACGGTGCCCGACGGCGCGTTATGCTGCGGGCGGGGATGAGCACGACACCATGGGGGATCGGGCATGACCGACACGACCGCGCCGGCCGCCGAGCGGCCGCTCCTCGACCGCTATTTCCGCCTGAGCGAGAACGGCACCGACGTCCGCACCGAGCTGGTCGCCGGCGTCACCACGTTCCTGACCATGGTCTATATCGTATTCGTCAATCCGCAGATTCTCGGCAATGCTGGCATGGACAAGGGCGCCGTGTTCGTCGCCACCTGCATCGCGGCGGCGGTGAGTACGCTGGTGATGGGCCTCTACGCCAACTATCCGATCGCGCTGGCGCCCGGCATGGGGCTCAACGCCTTCTTCGCCTTCACGGTCGTGCTCTCGTACAAGTACACGTGGCAGCAGGCGCTCGCCGCCGTGTTCTGCTCGGGCGTGGTGTTCTTCCTCATCTCGGTGTTCCGCATCCGCGAATACATCATCAACTCCATTCCGCGGAACATGAAGCTCGCGATCTCGGCCGGCGTCGGCCTGTTCCTCGGCATCATCGCGCTCGAGGAGGCCAAGATCGTGGTGGCGCATCCGGCCACCCTGGTCACGCTCGGCGACCTGAGAAATCCGGCGGCGATCCTTTGCCTCGTCGGCTTCGTGTTGATCGCGGCGCTGAACCATCGCCGCATGATGGGCGGCACCCTGATCGGCATCCTGGTGGTGGCCGTGATCGGCATTCCGCTCGGGCTGGCGCAGTTCAGCGGCGTCGTTTCGCTGCCGCCGTCGCTGGCGCCGACCTTCCTCCAGCTCGATTTCTCGCGCGCGTTCGAGCTGACCTTCATCGTCGTGGTGTTCAGCTTCCTGTTCGTCGACGTGTTCGACAACGCCGGCACGCTGATCGGCGTCACCCACCGCGCCGGGCTGCTGGACAAGGACGGCAACCTGCCGCGCATGAAGGAGGCGCTGATCTCCGACAGCTTTGCGGCCATGTTCGGCTCGCTGATCGGCACCTCGACCACGACCAGCTACATCGAAAGCGCCGCCGGTGTGTCGGCCGGCGGTCGCACCGGGCTGACCGCCGTGACGGTGGCGGCGCTGTTCCTGCTGGCGCTGTTCTTCTCGCCGCTCGCCGGCATGATCCCGGCCTATGCGTCGGCGGCGGCGCTTCTGTTCGTCGCCTGCGTCATGGCGCGCGGGCTGGCCGAGATCGACTGGGAAGACATCACCGAATATGCGCCGGCGGTGGTGGCGGCGGTGTCGATGCCGCTCACCTATTCGATTGCCACCGGCATTGGGCTCGGCTTCATCACTTATGCGCTGGCCAAGATCCTGTCGGGAAAATTGGCCGAGGCCACGCCGGCGGTCGTGGTGCTGGCGCTGCTGTTTGCCGTCAAATTCGCCATTTCGGGTTGAGCCGCGGGCCGAAAAAAGCCGCGGAAAAGTCACGTTTTGGATGCCTGCTCGGAACCGTCGCGTGGCAGGGGGCCCGCGTGTTTGGCGCTGGTTCGCGCCAGGAGGGGACGGCATGCCGAGGTTCACTGGCTTCAGCGCGTTTGCATCGCTGCCGGAGGAGCAGCTCAGCGAAAAAGTCTCGCGCCGGATCGTATCCGGTGAGCAGGGCATGATCGTGTGGTGGAGCATCGCCACCGGCGTGCACGTGGAGCCGCATCAGCACGCCAACGAGCAGATCGTCTGGATGCTCAAGGGCCGCATGGAGTTCCGCGTGGGCGACGAGCGGCGCGTGTGCGGCCCCGGCGACCTCGTAGTGATCCCGGGCGGCGTCGAGCACGAGGGCTGGTTCCACGAGGACACCGAGGTCATCGACATTTTCTCGCCGCCGCGCGCCGATTTTCTCGCCGGCGGCAAGCCCGGCTACATGAGTGAAACCTGAATGGATGGCGCGCTGTCGTCCTGGCAGTTCTGGGCGGTGGCGTCGGCAGTGTTCGCCGCCCTGACGGCGATCTTTGCCAAGGTCGGCGTCGAGAACGTCAATGCCGATTTTGCCACCTTCATCCGCACCATCGTCATCCTGGCGACGCTGGCGCTGATCCTGTTCGCCACCGGCCAGTTCCAGCCGCCCGGATCGGTGTCGGGCAGGACCTATCTGTTCCTGCTGCTGTCCGGCCTGGCAACCGGCGGATCGTGGATCTGCTATTTCCGTGCGCTCAAGCTCGGCAATGCCGCGCAGGTGGCGCCGATCGACAAGCTCAGCGTGGTGCTGGTCGCGGTATTCGGCGTGCTTTTCCTCGGCGAGCGACTCAACGGCGCCAATTGGCTGGGCGTGGCATTGATCGGCCTCGGCGCGATCCTGGTCGCCTGGTGAGGCGCGCGCTCAGCCGCCCAGCGCCTTCTTGATGGCGAGAAAGTCGCGCCAGGCGAGCCGCTTGGACAGCGGCGTGCGCAGCAGATAGGCGGGATGGAAGGTCGCCATGGCACGGATCACCCGCGTGCCGGTATCGTACTCGACCCAGCGACCGCGGCTGCGGGTGATGCCTTCCCGGAACCCGAGCAGCGTCTGCGCCGCCGAGTCGCCGAGGCAGATCAGCACGTCGGGATCGACCAGCGCGATCTGGCGCTGCAGGAACGGCAGGCAGATGGCGGCTTCCTGCGGCGTCGGCTTGCGGTTGCCCGGCGGCCGCCACGGCACGATGTTGGCGATATAGGCCGTGGTGCGGTCGAGCCCGATCGCCGCCAGCATGCGGTCGAGCAGCTGGCCCGAGCGGCCGACGAAGGGGAGGCCGGCGAGATCTTCGTCGCGGCCCGGCGCTTCGCCCACGAACATCAGCCGCGCCTGCGGGTTACCGTCGGCGAACACCAGTTGCGTCGCCGTGTTCTTCAGCGCGCAGCCGTCGAACTGCCCAAGAATCGCCTGCAGCCGCGCCAGGCTGTCGGCGGT
>DATFWC010000550.1:0-5856 GCA_035259885.1 Xanthobacteraceae bacterium | reverse complement strand
GCGGTCGAAACCGGATTGACCGGAACCTTCCGCCTCACCGTGCGCGACGACATGCGACTGGAATGGCCGCTGGCCGAGACGCCGACGCACATGATCACCATGGCGTTCGATCCCGACCTCGACGATGGCGTGGTGATCGCGCTGCGCCAGATGATCGACCTGCTCGTTGCCCGCGCCGGGCTCGACCGCTACCAGGCCTATATGCTGTGCAGCCTGGCCGCCGACCTGCGGGTGACGCAGGTGGTCAACGGCAACAAGGGCATCCACGTGATGCTCGACAAGCGCTATTTTGCGCGCACGTAATTTTTCGCGCGCGTCGCGCGAGCCTTGAGTGTGAGCCGTTACGGCGTCGGAGTCGGCCGCCAATGGCGCGCGCGCCACTGCGCCTCGGTGATCTGCGCCACCGTCATCTTGAAGCCGACGGAATTGCGCAGGCGCAGGTAGTAGTCGCGCTCGCGCCCTCCGGCCCCGGCGGCCGCGAGGTTGAGCCAGGTGAGGGCCGTGACGTAATCCTCGGCCACGCCCTGCCCCCTGTCGTACATGAGCCCGAGCAATTGCTGCGCGCGCGGATAGCCCTGCTGCGCGGCGCGCTGGTACCACGCGGCGGCCAGCATGTAGTCCTGCGGCAGGCCGCGCCCCGTCTCGTGCATGAAGCCGATCCTGGTCTGCGCCCGCGGGTCGCCGCGTTCCGCCGCCGCATACAGCCCCGACGCGCGGCCGATGACCTTGCCGCCGAGTTCGGCCGCAGATGCCGCGCCGACCGTCGTCAGGGCAAAACCGATCGCCGCAAGAATGACAATCGCCCTGCGCATGCTCGTTCCCCTTCCTGCACCCAAGGTGGCGCATTATCGGGAACCGATGCGGCGAAGGCAAGGCGCGCGCGGGCGGTGGCCCCGCGGCGCCGGCGCCCCCGTCGCTGGCGCCTTCGGGCGGGATGCCGTTGCGGCGCGGTTATTTCCGCAGGCCGCCGCCGCGCGGCGGCTGGGCCGGAAACGCAAAGGAGTTCGGGTTGGTGCCGCCGAACGATGGCGGGCTGCCGCCGTTCGTCCGCAGCGGGTGCGCGGGCGCCGGGGCGGGCTTGCTCGGGGCCGGCGCGGGCATAGTCGGGGCCTGCGCGGGAGCGGCAACCCGCTGCAGCCGCCCGAATTCCTCCGCCGCCAAGGCATCGAGCCGATCGCCGTCGTCCTGCGCGACCGCGGCCGTGTGGCTCATCATGGCGCCGCGCCAGCGCTGCACCACCGCGGCGATGAAGGTGGCATCGAGCGCCTGCTCCTTGTCCACGCGCACGTTGCCGATCGCCTCGCTGCGCGGGATGTACTGGCTGGCGAGCTCCTTGAACTTCAGGCGGGTCGGCAGGGCGACGCCTTCGCCGAACGCGAACACCTCGCGGGTGCCGAGCGACGGCACCAGTGACAACAGCCCGCCGGCGGCGTCGGACACCGCGGAGCGTACGATCGCCTGGTCGCGGTCATTGGCCATACGCATGGCAAACAGCGTGCTGCACTGGGAGATGATCGTCGGATCGAGCTCCGCCGGGCGCTGCGTGATCAGCCCGAGGAACACGCCGTACTTGCGGCCCTCCTTGGCGATGCGCGAGATCGCCTTGCGGGTCGGGCCGAAACCGATAGTGCGGTCGGCCGGCGCGTAGCGATGCGATTCCTCGCACACGAACAGGAGCGGCGCCACGCCGTCGCTCCACAGGCCGAACTCGAAGGCCATGCGGCACATCACCGACACCACCGAGTCGACCACCTCGGCCGGGAAGCCGGCGAGCTGCATGATGGTCATCGGCTTGCCATTGTCCGGCAGGCGGAACAGCTGGCTCAGCACCTCGGCCATCGTGTCGCCGCCGACATTGGCGTTGTCGAACATGAAGCTGTAGCGGGGGTCGTTGCGCACCATCTCGATGCGCGAGATGAGCCGGTTGTACTTGGTGACGAACGATTTGTTTTCCAGCCGTCCCATCTTTTCGTCGATGAGCGCGATGAGATCGGACAGGCGGTAGGGCACCGGCGTGTCGGGGGTGAAGCCGGTCGACTTGGTCTCGCTCTTGCGCAGGCTGAGCCGGTCGGAGGCGCCGGGTCCGGCGGCGGCCGCCTTGGCCATCGGGATCGCATCGGCGAGGATCGCCACCTCTTCCTCGACGCCGGGTCGGCCGCGGAAGAAGACGTCGATGATCTCCTCGAAATTGAACAGCCAGAACGGCAGCTTGAGATTGCGCGGGTTGAGCACCAGGGCGCGATCGTCGAAGCTGCGGCCGTATTCGTTGTGCGGGTCGATCAGGAAGAGGCGCAGGTCCGGACGCGCGCCCAGGACCTCGCGCAGAAGCAGCGCGATGCCGGTCGACTTGCCGACGCCGGTGGTTCCGAACACGGCAAAGTGCTTGCGCACCATCTCGTCGACGTCGACGTGAGCCGCGATCGACGCGTCCTGCTGCAGGGTGCCGACGTGGATCGTGCGCGGACCGCGGATCGCGTAGATGAGCTGCAGCTCGTCGTGCGTGAGCAGATGCACCTCGTCGCCGATCAGCGGATACTCGGTGACGCCGCGCTGGAAATAGGCGCGCTGCCCGTCCCGCTTGATCTCGCCGAGCAGGTCGACGTGGCCGACCGCGTTGTCGCCCTGCTCCGCCGCCACCTTGGTGATGACGCCGACCAGGCTCGATACGCTGGTTTGAATGGCGAGGAACTTGCCAACCGTCGCCTGGACGTCGTCCTGCGCCTGCGCTCGGCTCACATTGCTCAGCCGTATGGTGGCTGCCGCGCCGCTGACGGAGAGCACGCGCGCGAGCGGCTGGGGGGCCACGACACTTGCGGTGTGGCCGGGCAGTTGATCAGGTTGCAAACGCGCCTCCCAGGGGCTTTGAGAATTTCTGAAGTATGGTGGCCCGCGAGAAGGCCATTCGGCGGCGCATCCTAGTTCCAGTTCCCCTCCATCTGGTTAAGCCTCCGGCTCGGACTGTCGCGACTTTCGCCAGCCATCTGTTAGCAAAGCGGCAACGACGCGCCGCCGCGGCCGTTGGCGTTGCCACGCCGGATGCGGGTTTGCTTAACGAAATATGCCGATGTCGGGGGCCGAAGGGCGCGTTCGGGCGCCAAATGCGACGAGAATCCCAACCCCGCGGCCCGCCCGGAACATCCTTGTCGCCCATTTATCGCCGCTGCGGGCCGAGATTAAGGGCGGGTTAAACCGGCCGTGATTTCTTTCGCTCAAAGTCTAGAGGCCAGGAGACCCCTCATGAGCGAGAGCGAGGCCGAGCGGCGGAACTCGACGCGCCAGAAGAGCTTCTTGCAGGGCCGCATCTATTTCAACAATAGGCGGTCGGTGATCGACTGCCTGATCCGCGACATCTCGACGGGCGGCGCCAAGCTGATCTTCTCGCAGACCGCGAGCATTCCGGAAGTCGTCGAACTCTATATCCCGCAGAAGGATCAGACGCTGCGCGCCCACGTGCAGTGGCGCTCGGGCGAGGAAGCGGGCGTCGCCTTCCGGACGACCCAGGCGCCGGTGGTACCTGAGCGGCGGAAGCCGGCCGCCGGCAGCGCCGACCTGAGTGCGCGGGTGGACCATCTCGAAACCGAGGTGGCGGCTATCAGGCGCATGCTCAAGCGGCTCAGGGCCGACGTCGATCCGGAAGCGGCCTGACGCGAACGTCGAACCTGGAAGCGGCTCGACGCGAAATCCGCCCGGCGGAGCTTCGCCCGAGTCACCACAGCCATCGAAATCGTGCTAAGGCAGGGACCGATCCATGGTCCGGGCCAAAGGAAGCCGTCGATGGCAGACAAAGCGAAGCGTGTGTTCTTCGTGCGCTACGTGGCGCACCAGGTCTATTCCGACATCCTGGCCAAGCGGCCGGACATCAGCGTCGACCGGCTGGAGAACGACAGCGACGATGCCGTCGCCGCGCCGATCCTCGCCGCCGCCCACGCCTACCAGATTGGCTCGGCGCGCGACGAGATCGCGGCGAAATACCACGTCGGCAAGGCGCTGCTCGCACGCATGCCCAATCTGCTCATCGTGTCAACCAACGGCGCCGGCTACGACACCGTCGCCGTGAAGGATTGCACCACGGCCGGCGTGCTGGTGGTCAACCAGACCGGCGGCAATGCCGAAGCCGTGGCCCAGCACGTGCTCGGCATGCTCTTGTGCCTGGCCAAGCGCATCGTCGAGACCGACCGCGCGTTGCGCGCCGGCACGATGCACGACCGCAATGCCTTTCCGGGATTCGAGACCCACGGCCGCACCATCGGCATCGTCGGCATCGGCAACGTGGGACGGCGCATCTCCCAATTGTGCGGCATGCTCGGCATGCACGTGCTGGCCTATGACCCGTATCTGTCGGCCGAGGAGATTGCGGCGCGCGGCGCCACCAAGGTCACGCTCGACGAGCTCATGCGCCGCGGCGATTTCGTCTCGATCAACTGCCCGCTGACCGAGGAGACGCAGGGCATGGTCGGCGCGCGCGAGCTCGCGCAAATGCAGCCGCATGCCTATCTCATCACCACGGCGCGCGGCTTCATCCACGACGAGCGCGCATTGTACGAGGCGTTGCGCGCCAAAAAAATCGCCGGGGCCGGCCTCGACGTGTGGGACAAGGAGCCGCCGCGGCCGGATCATCCGTTGCTGCAACTCGACAACGTGATCGCGAGCCCGCACACCGCCGGGTTCACGCCGGAGGCGCGGCGCAACATGGGCCGCATCGCGGCGGAGCAATTGCTCGGCTGCCTCGACGGAAGGCGGCCGGCGCGGCTGGTCAATCCCGACGTCTGGCCGGCCTATGCGCAACGCTTCGAGCGCACGTTCGGCTTTGCGCCCGACGCAGCGCCTGCGGGCGCCCCGCGGGTCAGCGCCATGGCATAGGCTGTGCGCGCCGGCACGCCGCAGGTTGACGGCGTTCCCGATCCGTTCCTATATGCGCCGACCTGAACGTCGTTGCGCCCCTTGTTCACGCCTCACCAGGAGGCGGCGCTCACGGCGGTGGCTGACTGGCTCGAGGCCAAGCCGGGCCGCCGCGGCACGCCGCCCATCTTCCGCCTGTTCGGCTATGCCGGGACGGGCAAGACCACGCTCGCCCGCCATGTGGCGCGCGGCGTCGACGGAAAAGTGCTGTTCGCCGCCTTCACCGGCAAGGCGGCGCTGGTCATGCGCCGCAAAGGCTGTGCCGGCGCCTCCACGATCCACAGCCTCATCTACCGGCCGCGCGTCAGCGACGAGGAGATGCCGAGCTTCGAATTGTGGAACGACGCGCCGGCGGCGGATGCCAAGCTCATCGTCATCGACGAATGCTCGATGGTGGACGAGGAACTCGGCCGCGACCTGATGTCGTTCAACGTCCCGCTGCTGGTGCTCGGCGATCCGGCGCAGCTGCCCCCGATCGCCGGCGGCGGCTTCTTCACCGACGCCGAGCCCGACGCCATGCTGACCGAGGTCCATCGCCAGGCGCAGGACGATCCGATCGTGCGGCTGTCCATGGACATCCGCGCGGGACGCCGGCTGACGCCGGGCGTCTATGGCGACACGGCGGTGGTCGCGCGCGCCGACCTCGAGCCGCAACGGGTGCTCAATGCCGACCAGGTCCTGGTCGGCCGCAACGCCACCCGGCGCGCTTATAACCAGCGCATGCGCGAGCGGCGCGGCCTTGCCGACGCGCTGCCGATGCAGGGCGACAAGCTCGTGTGCCTGCGCAACAACAAGCGCAGAGGCCTGTTCAACGGCGGCCTGTGGACCGTGGTGGAACGCCCGCGCCTGCGCCGGCAGATTCTGGGGCTGTGGATCAGGCCCGAGGACGATCCGGGCGCCAAGGTCCTCAAGGTCCGCGTCCGCTCCGAGTGCTTTTCCGGCGGGCTCGAGGACATC
>DATFWC010000549.1:0-2083 GCA_035259885.1 Xanthobacteraceae bacterium | reverse complement strand
ACATCGCGGCCTGAGGAGATCGGAGCGCTGACCTTGTGGCTTGCTCATCCCATGGCGCACAACATCACCGGCGCCGCCATCCCCCTCGACGGCGCCTGGACAGCACAATAAGGCGTCACGGGTTGTCTGTTTTGGCAGGCGGGACCCAGTACCGCGGTCGGCCGCGATGACGGCCGAGTTTGGACGCCGGCCGAATGCCGCGGCACTGCGGTCAGCCGGGGATGATTCGCGGAGATTCAGGCCCCCAATTCACCCGCCCGCTGCCGCGGCCACTGCGGCAGCAGGGGCAGGCAAGCCGTTGACCTGTCGAGAAAACCTCGGTCGACTGGGGTTGCTGCCGGAAGGGCAATGCTCGCGGCATGGCAGGTGCGCCTGCGCCGAGACCCTGCGTAACATGCCGCGTGCTGTGCCCGTGGCGCGGGAGGCGGCGCGAGCTTGTGGAAAAGGCGCCAACCGCCCCACCGTCGGCGAAATCGCCGGGCACGTTCCCGGCCGACCACCCGCCCGACCTTTCCCGCTGCGCGACGGTGCGCATCCGGCGCCCGTCCGCCGGGCGCCGGCCGCGCGAGCGTCATAAACATGTCATACGGCTGGGCCAACGGTTGGGGGGACGGTGGTCGACGGTACCTCCTCCGCACGATCGCGGCGGGGCGGGTGACCGGGAAGACCGGGCCGGGCGGGCCAGTGAAACGCGCGTGAGTGGAGGCTGAGATGCCCCGTGCAGCATTCGTTGCGGTCCTCTCGTGCACCATCCTGTCGTCGGTCGAGCCGACATATGCCGAATGCCGGAGCCTGCCGCCCGCGTCCGAGCGCGCCGGCCATTGGCAGTATCGTATCGTGCAGGGCAAGCATTGCTGGTTCGGCCCGCTGAAGACCGGCGCAAGGGCGCAAGCGAGGGTCATCCGGCCGGTGCGCGTCGCCGCACGACCCAAGCCCGTGAGCGCGACCACCGGCCTCGAGCCTTCGCCCAAGCCGCCCGTCATCGTACCGGTGCCGCCGCTGCCGGCGCTGCCGCCGGAAGAGAACGACGAGGTTTGGCCGAAGCCGGATGCGAGCTTCGAGCAACGCTTCGAGGCGGTGCGCGGCGGCCGGTGAGAAGGCGCAAACTCCAGCCGCGCATGCGCCGCAGGATGACGCCGGCAATGACGCAATATCAGGGGTCGCGCGGATGGGCGGTGCTCGCGGCCGCACGGTCTTCTTGCAGCCAGGTCATCATCAATGCCCAGGCAACCGACAAAACGATCGGCCCCAGGAACAGACCGCTGATCCCGTAGGTGATCGTTCCGCCGATGACCCCGATCAGGATGATGGGCATGGGGGTCGCCACGCCGCGCGCCATGACAATCGGCTTCAACACGTTGTCCAGCAGACCGACCAGGACCATGTAGATGGTGAACACCACGGCGTGCAGCGTCCCCATCGTTACCCAGGCCCAGATGACGATCGGTATCAGCAGCAGCGCCGGCCCGATCTGAATGATCGCGAGCAGCAGGACGAGGAAGGCGAAGAAGCCGGCAGCCGGCAAGCCCGCGACGAGAAAACCCAAGCCGGCAAGAAAGGACTGGACCAGCGCGATGCCGACCACGCCTCGCGACACGTTGCGTATGGTATTGCCTGCCAGTTGCACCATCTCCTCGCCGCGGTCGCTGAGGATCCGGCGCGAAAACATCCTCAGGGCGTCAACCAGGCGCGGTCCCGGGGAGAACAGGAATCCGGCGATGATGATGGCGGCAATGAACTCCAGAAGGCCGAATACGACGGTTCCGGAGATGTCGAGCAGCTTGCTGCCGAGCGGCTTGAGCTTCGGCACCACTTCGATCACGGTCGCTTTCAGATCGGTGGCCGCAATCGTCCACAGCCGGTACACCTGTTCGCCGATCACCGGCCACGCTTTTACGGATTCGGCGGGCAAGGGAATCGACGGCAGCTCGGCGTCGAGCCGGCTCATCAGCGTCTCGACGCCGCCGATCAGGCCGAATCCGAGCCAGGCCACCGGGCCGATGACGATCATCAGGCACAGCAGCGTGATCAGCGTTGCCGCGAGCCGGCGGCTGCCGAACTGCTGCGCCAGCCAGTCGAACAA
>DATFWC010000548.1:0-2393 GCA_035259885.1 Xanthobacteraceae bacterium | reverse complement strand
GCAATTTTTTGGAGACATTTCCACTGTTTGCCGCCGCGGTTCTGCTCGCCCATGCGGCAGGCAAGGAATCCGCGCTGACATGGTGGGGTGCCAATCTGTATTTCTGGGCGCGCGTTGCCTATTTGCCGCTCTACGCGTCCGGTGTGTTTCTCGTGCGCTCGCTGGTGTGGAATATCGCGGCCTTCGGCATTTTCCTGCTCCTGGCCGCATTGTTCGCCTAGCGTGGCAAGGCCTGAACGCCTACGTCTCGCGTTGATGCTCGATCGCGCCGATTCGCTCCTGCCTGACACCTTTGCGCGCTGGTTCGCGCAGCGCGGCTGGACGCCGCGCGCGCACCAGCTCGAGCTCCTGGCCAAGGCGCGCGCTGGCCGCTCGGTGCTGCTGATCGCGCCGACCGGCGGCGGCAAGACACTGGCCGGATTTCTGCCGACGCTCGTCGAGCTGAGCACAGCCGCGGGCGCCGCGCCCGCCGCGCGTCCGCCGTTGCGCGGGCTCGACCGCGCGCCGCGGCCCGGCGGCCTGCACACGCTCTATATCTCGCCGCTGAAGGCGCTGGCCGTCGACATCGCGCGCAACCTGGAGCGCCCCGTGGCCGAGATGGCGCTGCCCATCCGCGTCGAGACGCGCACCGGCGACACCCCGGTGTCGCGGCGCCAGCGCCAGCGCCGCGATCCGCCCGACATCCTGCTCACCACGCCGGAGCAGCTAGCGCTGCTGCTGGCATCGCCCGACGGGCCGTTCCTGTTCGGCACGCTCAGGCGCATCGTGCTCGACGAGCTGCATTCGATCGTCATGTCGAAGCGCGGCGATCTCCTCTCGCTCGGCCTGGCGCGCCTGTTCCGGCTGGCGCCGGGCCTTACCACCGTCGGCCTGTCGGCCACCGTGGCAGAGCCCGACGACCTCCGGCGTTTTCTCGTGCCGCAGGGCGCGCCTATGGGCACGCAAGCCGATCTCGTGGTGGCGCAGGGTGGCGCCGCCCCGCAGGTGACCATGCTGGAACCGGGCGAGGACCTGCCCTGGGCCGGCCATTCGGCGCGCCATGCCTTCGCCAGCATCTACCGGCTCATCGGCCAGCATCGCACCACGCTGGTGTTCGTCAACACGCGCAGCCAGGCCGAGGTGATCTTTCACGAGCTGTGGCGCATGAACGACGACAATCTGGCCATCGCGCTGCATCACGGGTCGCTCGATGTGGCGCAGCGCCGCAAGGTCGAGGCCGCCATGGCGGAAGGGCGGCTGCGCGCCGTGGTGTGCACGTCGTCGCTCGATCTCGGCGTCGACTGGGGCGACATCGACCTCGTGATCAATGTCGGCGCGCCCAAGGGTGCGAGCCGCCTCATCCAGCGCATCGGCCGGGCCAATCACCGGCTGGAGGAGCCGTCGCGCGGCGTGCTGGTTCCGGCCAATCGCTTCGAGGTGCTGGAATGCCGCGCCGCCATCGATGCGGTCGCCGAGAACGCCCAGGACACGCCGCCGCTGCGCACCGGCGCGCTCGACGTGCTGGCCCAGCACGTTCTCGGCTGCGCCTGCGCAGAACCGTTCCGCGCCGATGAACTCTTTGCCGAGGTGGTCACGGCGGCGCCCTATGCGTCTTTGACGCGGCCCGACTTCGATGCCGTCGTCGATTTCGTCGCCACCGGCGGCTATGCGCTGAAGAGCTACGAGCGCTTCGCCAAGATCCGCCAGGGACCGGATGGGCTGTGGCGCATCACGCATCCGCGCGTGGCGCAGCGCTACCGCCTCAATGTCGGCACCATCGTCGAGGCCGACATGCTCAAGGTGCGGCTGGTGCGCGCGCGCGGCGGACGCGCCGGGGCCTCCGGCGTCATCCCGCGCGGCGGCAAGCTCCTGGGCGAGGTCGAGGAATATTTCGTCGAGACCATGGTGCCGGGCGACACCTTCGTGTTCGCCGGAGAAATTCTCAAATACGAGGCGCTGGTCGAGGATGAGGTCTATGTGTCGCGCACCAGCGCCACCGACCCGAAAGTGCCGGCCTACGAAGGCGGCAAATTTCCGCTGTCGACCTATCTGGCCGATCGCGTGCGCCGTCTGCTCTCCGATTCATCCACATGGCTGGCGTTGCCGCAGACCGTGCGCGACTGGCTGCGCATCCAGGCGTGGCGCTCCACCGTGCCGGAGCCGCGCGAGCTGCTGGTGGAAACCTTTCCCCGCGAGAGCCGCCACTACCTCGTATGCTACCCGTTCGAGGGCCGGCTGGCGCACCAGACCCTCGGCATGCTGCTCACGCGGCGGCTGGAGCGCGCGCGCTTGCGGCCGCTCGGCTTCGTCGCCAGCGAATATGCGCTCGCCGTGTGGGGTCTCGGCGACATGGGCCTGGCGATCAGGCGCGGCGGCCTCTCACTCGCCGCGCTGTTCGGCCAGGACATGCTGGG
>DATFWC010000547.1:0-5237 GCA_035259885.1 Xanthobacteraceae bacterium | reverse complement strand
TCCACGGCTCACACCTTTTCCAGTTGCGCGACAGCGGTCGTCGGCGCCTGAGGGGTGCTGCCGTGGAGCCCGCATTCCTTCTTGTCATTCTGCTCCCACCACCAGCGGCCGGCGCGTTCCGGCTCGCCCGGGGCGACGGCGCGCGTGCACGGGGCGCAGCCGATCGACAGGAAGCCGCGATCATGCAGCGGGTTGTACGGCACGTCGTGCTGGCGCACGAACGCCTCCACGCGCTCGCGCGTCCAGTCGAACAGCGGGTTGACCTTGACGACCGCGTGGGTTTCGTCGACCACCGCGAGATCGAGCAGCGCGCGGTCGGCTGACTGCTCGGCGCGCAGCCCGGTGATCCAGCCGGCGGCGCCGGCGAGCGCCCGCCCCAGCGGTTCGACCTTGCGCACGCCGCAGCAGGCGCGGCGGGCCTCCACCGAGTGGCGGAGACCGTTGATGCCCTGGCGCGCCACCAATTGCTCCAGGCGCGCGCGGTCGGGCGACAGGCCGCGGATGCGGCGGCCGTAGCGGGCCTCGGTCTCGGCCCACACCTCGTAGGTCTCGGAAAACAGGCGGCCGGTGTCGAGCGTCACAACCTCGATCGGCAGATCCTGGGCAAAGATCGCGTGCGCGATGGCCTGATCCTCGAGGCCCAGGCTTGTGGTGAAGACGACGCGGCCCGGGACCTGTTCGGCGATCAGCGCCGCCCGCGCGAACAGGTCGAGCGGCGCGAGGCGCGCCGCCAGCGTCGCGGCGAGCTCGCGCGGATCGAGGGGGGAGGGCGCCGTTCTGGTCATGGCTCTACGCAATCGATCCTGGTCCGCCGTCGCGGCCGGCCGGCCGTTCTATCCGAAAGTCGCTGCTCCACCCGCCGTAACGCGCTTCCGTCCTTATGGCCGTCACGTCTTGCGCGGCGCATCGCGATCGTCGCGATGGGGCGGCGGCGTTATCGCCATTTTGGCGAGCCATGGCGTCATCCGAACGGGCGAGTTGCAGCTTCGGCGCCGGCAAAAACGCGCCGTCCGCGCGATCGCCTCCGGATCCGCGGAAATGTTGGATTGGTTGGGTCGGCCGAGGCATGCGCGTGAAAGAACCGTCTGCTACCCGGCCGATATAGAATATTCTACCACAAGGTCGCAAGATGCGGCCTTGTGATAAGCAGATCTTTCTATGTATCCCGTTACGGAAGAAGAAAAATACCCATTCAGATCAGCAGCCCAACACCGAAAATTCCCGCGGGCTGCTATGCCGCCCGCCGGTGCGCGCCTTCGAAGGCCGGCGCCACCTCGCGCATGAAGCGGTCCATCTCCTCCTTCACCTGGGCGTGCGGTTTGAGGCCGACGTTGAAATAGAGAATGACTTCAGAGAAGCCGGCGGCCTCGACCTTCTTCAGCGTGTCGGCGATGCGTTGCGGCGAGCCGAGCAGCACCGAGTTCTCGGTCAGGTCCTCCGGCTTCACGTTCTGCAGGCGCTCCACCATGCCGATGAAGTAGCGATAGCTGGGCGGCGCCGTCTTGGGATCGCCCGGGAACGCCGGGATCACGCATTCGCGGTAGTAGCGGATCTGGCGCGCACGCTGCGCCGCCTCCTGCTCGGGCGTGTCGGCGAAATGCGTGAAGTAGCTGCACATGAGCCGGCCAGGTTTCGTTCCGTGCTTGGCGCAGGTCTCGTGATAGAGATCGGCGACCTGCTTCAGGCCGCCGAAACTCATGGCCGCCGCGAACGGCGCGACGATGAGGCCACAGCCGAGCCGCGCCGCCAGCTCGATCGACAGTTTTGAGAACGACGCCACATAGGTGGGGATCGGCCGCTGCAGCGGCTTCGGCGTGATGCGCACGTCGTCGAAGGCGTAATGCGTGCCGTGATGGGAGATGCGGTCGTCCGCTGCCCACAGCCGGCGCACGAGCTCCAGTCCTTCCTCGAAAATGCTCTGGTTGTCGTCGAAGTCGACGCGGAAGGGCTCGTATTCGCGCCGGTCGTAGCCGCGGCCGGCGGCGAAATCGACGCGGCCGTTGCTCAGGAGGTCGATGGTCGCCCACTGCTCGGCGACGCGGATCGGGTGGTGTAGCGGCAGCACGGTCACGGCCGGCGCCAGCCGGATGCGCTTGGTGCGCGCCGCGATGTACGACAGCACCAGGTCCGGACACGACAGCACGCCGAGCGAGTTGAAGTGATGCTCCCCGATCCATGCCGAGTGCATGCCGAGCTGGTCGGCGTAGAGTGCCTCGTCCGTGATGTCGGCGACGAACTGGTTGGCCGACCGCGTGTTGGCGTCGTAATGATTGTCGCTCAGCGTGAAATATCCGAACTCCACGATATCCTCCCGGTCGCATGCGCCGGTGGCTATCGTTGGTTCGGACCACCGGCATCGTGGTTCTGTCGCATCCGCCCGTGTACGCCGATGCGATGCGCGGCCGCCGCCGAGCGTCCGGCGTTCCGGCCACGCCTCCTACGATGGCACCAAGCGCCCCCGGCCGCCAGTCAAATTTTCGATGCAGACGCAATTGTTGCAAATGCAACAATAATGCAACCGAGCCTGCTGGCGATGATGATTTTGACAGAGGCGAGGCGCTTTCATAAACACGGGTCCGCGGATTTTCGACGGCGACGGGGCAGCGGTGCGTCGGTCCAGGCTCGAGCTCGACGATTATTTTCCCTACCTGATCAACCGGGTCGGAACCGTGCTGGCGGTCCGCTTCACCGCCGATCAGCTGGCGGCGCACGGCCTGAGCGTCGCCATGTGGCGGGTGCTGGCGGTGCTCTCGAACAATGGCGGCCAGCGCCAGATCGATCTCGCCGGCCTCACCAGCATCGATGCATCGACATTGTCGCGCCTCGTCACGCGCCTCGTCCGCATGGGTCTCGTCAGCCGCACCCGGTCCCGGACCAGCAGCCGTGAAGTGGTGGTCTCGCTGAGCGCCAAGGGCCGTGCCCTCGTGGACCGGCTCATTCCCGCCGCGCTCAGCCTGGAGGAGACGCTGGGCCGCGGCCTGCCGCAACGGGACAGGGCGGTCGTGAAGCGGGCACTGCGCCGGATGTACGCGAACATGAGCCGCCACCGCGGCCGCGTGGCGGACGACGGCTGATCGTGCCAAGCTGGCCGGGATCGAGATCAGGTCGGCAGGCGTTGAGGGAGGACCGATATGGAGATGAGCGTGGCCGTGGGCGCCGCCCACAAGAATGAGCCGCTTGCGCCCGTCGATGCCGCTCGCCAGCGCAGCCCCAACAGCAGCGATCTCGACGCCTGGCTGGAGAAGGTCGAGGCCCTGGGCGAGCTCAAGCGCATCACGGCCGAGGTCGATCCCGATCTCGAAGCCGCCACCATCACGTATCTGGTCGGCAGCGAGACGAGCCCGGCGCTCCTGTTCGAGAACGTCAAGGGCCATCCCGGCCACCGCGCCCTCTACAACATGATCGGCTGCAACCTGTCGCGCTTCTGCCTGATGATCGGGGAGAAGCCGGTCGATCACCCGCTCAAGGCGGTTCAGATCCTGCAGCAGAAGCTGGGCCGAAAGATGCCGCCCCGCGAGGTCGCGGCGGCGACCGCCATCTGCAACCAGAACGTCGTCACCGGCGACGCCGTCGACATCCGGATGTTCCCCGCCCAGCGCATGTGGCCGCTCGACGGCGGCAAATATCTCGGCACCGGCGACGCCGTGGTGACCAAGGATCTGGAGACCGGTCGCATCAACGTCGGCACCTATCGCATGATGATCAAGGGGCCGCGCGAGGTGGGCGTCTATACCTCGCCCGGCAAGGACGCCACCACCGACCGCGAGAAGTGGTGGAAGATGGGCAAGCCCATGCCGATCGCCGCCTGCTACGGCATCGATCCGCTCCTGTTCCTGGTCGCCGCCACCAGCCTGCCGAAGACAGAGAGCGAGTACGAATACTATTCCGGCATCAACGGCGCGCCGATCGAGCTGTTCACCGGTGACGTCACCGGCCTGCCGCTGCCGGCGCGCGCCGAGATCGTCCTCGAAGGGCATCTCTATCCGGACGAGACCTTCGCCGAAGGACCGTTCGGCGAGTTCACCGGCTACTACGGCCGGCCGACCGGCGCCACGCCGTTCATGCGGGTGGAGAAGGTGCGCTACCGCGACAATCCCACCCTGACCTGCGCCCTGATGGCGGACGGCGCCGCCAACGAGTGCGGGCTGTTCTGGGCGGCGTTGCGTTCCGCCGGCATCTGGGCCGACCTGCAGAAGCTCGGCGTGCCGGGCATCAAGGGCGTGTGGTCGATTCCCGAGGCCGCCGGCTGGGGCATCACGGTCGTCTCCATCACGCAGATGTATGCCGGGCATGCCGCGCAGGTGATGGCGCTGGCCGCGCAATGTACGGCCGGCGCCTATTTCGGCAAATACGTGATCGTGGTCGACGACGATGTCGATCCCACCAACGTCACTCAGGTGCTGTGGGCCATGGCGACGCGTTCGCGCCCGGCGCAGTCGATCGACATCCTGCGCGAGACCTGGAGCACCTATCTCGACCCGAGCCTCAACCCGCCGGAGATTCGCCCGTGGGGATCCAAGGCACTGATCAACGCCTGCATGGATTACAAGTTCATCAAGACCTTTTCCAAGCGCACAAAGCTGTCGCGCGCCGCCTATGACAACGTGGTGCAGCGCTGGCACGAATTGGGACTGAGCGGCACGCCGCCCGCCATCTCCATCTTCGAGGACGAGAAATTCCCGGACCGGATCGGGTGACGCGGGCGGTCGCGCAGTGCTGACGCATTCGGCAATGCTGCGTCTCAAACCCATGTCGCGCGAGTCCCTGCTCGATCTCGCCATGACGGCGATCGTGGTCCTCGTGGCCGTGGCGTTCGCCCTGTGGATGTTCGCGGCCTATTTCCACCATCCGGGAACGGTCTGGCGCGACCTCGAGGAGGATCGCACCGCGCACTACATGTTTGGGCTCGACGTCGCGCTCGCGCTGCGCACGCTCAACCCCCTGGCGTTCCTGGCTACGCTCGAGCAGATACGCGGCTGGGTGCCGCTCAATCCCCTCGTGCTGGGGACGATCCTGGCGATCGGCGGAATCGATCATCGCCTCGGCATCCTGCCCGGCCTCATCGGCTGGGTGATGACCATCGTGCTGACCTGGCTGATCGCGCGAAAACTGTTCGTCGATCGCCGCGACGGCGCGGTCGCCGGCGCGGTGGCGGCGGCGTTTGCCATCGCCAGCCCGGCGTTTCGCGCCATCTCGGCCGACGTCATGCTGGAAGGCCTCGGCGCCGGCCTCACGGC
>DATFWC010000546.1:0-5474 GCA_035259885.1 Xanthobacteraceae bacterium | reverse complement strand
AGCGCATGACGGCGGGCGACAAGCAGTGGACCGCCTCCAACACCCAGTTCGAGGGCGGGATGGGCATCGATGCCACGGTGCCGTTCGGCTACGAGAGCGATTTCATGCGCCCGGTCTATCCCGTGGATCGGGTGAAGCCGGAGGATTTCTTCTCCAAGAAGGACATCGCCAACGCCAAGTCGCGCATGGCCGGCTGGGTGCACTCGCTGGCCCGGACGGGGAGGTAGCGAGCTTCTCGGCTGTCATCCCGGCCGAGTGCCGTCAGGCGCGAGAGCCGGGATCCATGTACCCCTGTCGGTCGATTTGCGCCAACTATCCTGATTCAGGGGTACTTGGGTCCCGGCTCGGCTCGCTTGGCACTGCGCGCCGCGAGCCGTCCGGGATGACAGCCGCGTTTGTGGACGACCCGTCGCTCACCCTCCCCCACTGCCCCACCAGCGCCTTGCGATCGAGCTTGCCGCGCTCGTTCTTTGGCAGCATGTCGCTGAGCACAATGCGCTTGGGCGCCTTGAACGCCGGCAGCGCGGCGGCGCAGTAGCGCAGCAGTTCGTCGATGTCGATGCGGGCGCCGGGCCGCGCCACCACGTAGCTCACCACCTCCTCGCCGTAGAGGGCGTCGGGGACTCCCACCGTGGCGACCTCGATGATCTCCGGCCGCCGCATCAGCACGCTGTCGATCTCCACCGGCGAGATGTTGACGCCGCCGCGGATGATCAATTCCTTCTCCCGGCCGGTGAGGTGGAGGTAGCCGTCCGCGTCGAGGAAGCCGAGATCGCCGGTCCGGATGCGCCCGCGGCAGTGGACGTGCACGGTCCCGTCGTCGCCAAGGTAGCGGTAGTCGTTGTCGGCGAAACCGCCGAGGTCGACGGCGCCGATCGTCCCGGCCGGCACGACTTGTCCGGCGCCGTCGACGATGCGCAGGTCGTGATAGGCGAGCGGCTGGCCGACCGTGCCGATCCGCCGGCTCTCGCCCGGATGCGCGGCGATCCAGCCGGTCTCGCTGCTGCCATAGCCTTGCGTGACGCGGACGCGGAACCGGTCCTCGAAGCGTTGCCAATCCTCGACCGCGAGCGGCGCCGAGCTCGACGTGACGAAGCGCATGCTCGGCACCTCGGCGGGCGGCGCGTCCTTGAACAGCATGCCGAGGGTGGTCGGATTGCCGGCCGCAATCGTCGCGCCGTACTGCCCGACATGATCGAAAAACCGGCTGCGCGAAAATTTTTTTGCCAGCACCAGCGCGGCGCCGCAATGGAGCGGCGGCAGTGCGCTGAGCGTCTGCGCCGAGCACCAGTTGAAGGAGCGGAAGTCATAGACGCGGTCGTCGCGCGTCATGCCGAAGGCGGCGGCCGTCGGCGCCGCGTTCGACAACAGCTCGCGAAAGCTCAGCACCACGCCCTTGGGCCGCGCCGTCGTGCCCGAGGTGAACAGGATGACGGCGTCGTCGGTCGCCGCGGCGCCTGCCGTTGCGTCGCTCGCTTCGTGGCGACGCACGGCGGCAAAGAACCCGTCGCCACGATTGTCCGAGGCGGCAAGCGGGAAGCACGGCGCCGGCGTCACAGTCAGCACGTCGTCGAGGCCCAGATCCGGATCGAACACCACCAGCTTCGGGCCGAGCGCCCGCAGGAGATCCGCCAGGTACGGGCGGTTCATCTCCACGTGGATGGTGCAGATGGTCGCCCCGTAGGCCAGCACGCCAAGGTAGCAGGCCAGGTGCTCGACGGAATTGTCGGCGAGGAGCGCGACCCGATCGTTGCGTCCGATCCGACGCGCCCGCAGGAAGCCGGCGAGTTGCCGCGTCAGCCCGGAAAGCTCGTCATAGGTGATGACGCGCCCGTCCTCGGCCGAGAAAATCCAGGGCTTGTCCGGCTCGCGCCGGGCCGCGCGCGCGATCCAGTCTCTCACCAGCGCGGCGCCCGCCATCATGGTTAACCTTCGGACGTAATGCCCCTATCGGCCGGATTGGGACCAGTCTAGGTTAGCGCCGGTTTGCACGCCAGGCGATGCCGCCAGGGGAATTGGATGTTGCGTCACGAAACAGGTTGGCGATGACCGGGCTGCCCCTCATCGTCGGCATCAGCGGGGCGTCGGGCGCGATCTATGGCCTGCGCGTGCTGGAAATCCTGCGCAACGTCGGCGTCCCGGCGCACCTCATCGTCTCCAAGTCGGCGGTGCAGACGCTCAAGGAGGAATGCGGCGCCTCGGTCGAGCAGGCGCGCGCGCTCGCGGCCGAGACCTATTCCAACAGCGACATCGGCGCCGCCGTCTCGTCCGGCTCGTTCAAGACGCGCGGCATGCTGATCGCCCCCTGCTCCATCCGCACGCTCTCCGACATCGGCTATGGCGGCACCGACAACCTGCTGAGCCGCGCCGCCGACGTGCAACTCAAGGAGCGGCGGCGGGTCGTGCTCATGCTGCGCGAGACGCCGCTGCACGCCGGCCACCTGCGCGCCATGATGGCCGCCACCGAGAACGGCGCCATTGTCATGCCGCCGGTGCCCGCCTTCTACCACCAGCCGAAGACGATCGACGACATCGTCAACCAGACGGTGGGGCGCGCGCTCGACCTGTTCGACATCGACGCCAAGATCGTCAAGCGGTGGCGCTCGTGACACGCATTCAAAAGCTCTTGTCGTTTGCCATCGCTCTTGGGTTGGTCGCGCTCGGCACCGCGGCAGCGCACGCACAGGCCGAGCGCTACCCTGCCCGCCCGATCCGCATCGTGGTGCCGTTCGCGGCCGGCGGCGCCGTCGACACGCTGGCCCGGCTGGTCGGCGGCAAGCTTGGCGAGTCCATCGGCCAGCCGGTGATCATCGAGAACCGCGCCGGCGCCGGGGGCAATCTTGCCGCCGAGATCGTCGCCAAGGCGGCGGCGGACGGCTACACGATCCTGCTGACGACCAATGGGCTTGCCATCGCGCCTTCGCTCTACAACAAGCTGCCGTTCGACGCCGCGCAGGATTTCCGGCCGGTTACACAGGTTGTCGCGTCGGCGCTGGTGCTGGTCGCGAGCCCGAAGTCGGAGCTCAAAACCGTGCAGGAGTTCGTCGCCGCGGCCAAGGCCAGGCCAGGTGGCCTGAACTACGGTTCCACCGGCATCGCCAACCCGCTGCACCTGACCATGGAGATGATCAAGATCGCGGCGGGGCTCGACGTGCAGCCCGTGCCCTATCGCGGGGATGCGCCGCTCATGGCGGCGCTCATCGCCGGCGAGATCGAGGTCGCGGTCGTTCCCATGATCACCGCTCGACCGCATATCGAGGGCGGCCGCTTGCGGGCGTTGGCCGTGACGGCCGGGCGGCGATCGTCAGCACTGCCGGACGTACCAACGCTGATGGAACAGGGTGTGGCAGTGGATTCCTCGAGCTGGAACGCTTTGTTCGCGCCGGCACAGACGCCGCTGGAGATCGTGGAAACGATTCAGCGCGAGACGCGAAAAGTCCTCGGGCTTGCCGACGTGCGCGAACGCATCAAGGGATTCGGTGCCGAACCGGTCGGCAGTACACCGGATGAATTCGCCGCACTGTTCAAGGCCGATATCCTGCGCTTCGCGCGCATCGTGGAGGACGCGAAAATCCCGAAGCAGGATTGACCACGTCCTGCGCGGACTGCGGCGCCATGTGGTAGTGTTCAAATGTCAGACGCTTTCGCCACCTCGCCTTCGGTGGGAGGAAAAAGGTGCTTCACGATCTCGCCCGACGCTACGCCCGTCTGGTGGCGACCCTGGCGACCGGAATTGCGGTTGCGAGCGGCGCATCGGCACAATCGCCGGCGGACAAATATCCCGACCGGCCGATAAAAATCATCGTGCCGTTTGCGCCCGGCGGATCGACCGACATCCTGGCACGCGTCATCGGGCAGAAACTGACCGAGCAGTGGGGCCAGCCGGTGATCATCGAGACGCGGCCCGGCGCCGGCACCATGATCGGTACCGGCGCGGCGGCGAAAGCCGATCCCGACGGCTATACGCTCGTCATCGTCGTCAGCAATCACGCCACCAATCCAGCCCTGCACGCGACGATGCCGTACGATGCGCTGAAGGATTTCGCGCCAGTCAGCCTGCTCGGCCGCGCCCCGATCGTGCCCTATGTCAGCCCGAGCTTTGCGCCGACCGATGTGAAGGAACTGGTGGCGCTGGCCAAGGCCAAGCCGCACACCATCAACTTCGGCTCGGCCGGTCCCGCCAGCATGACGCATCTCACCGCCGAGATGCTGAAGATCGAGGCCGGCATCGACATGACCCACGTGGTCTATCGCGGCGGCACCCCGGCGCTGAACGACGTGCTGGCCGGGCAGATTCCCCTGACCTTCGCCACCGTCACCCAGGCGCTGCCGCAGTATCAGACCGGGCTGGTGCGCGCGCTCGGCGTAAGCGCGACGCAGCGACATGCGTCGATTCCGAACGTACCCACCTTTCGCGAACAGGGCTTCGATCTCGTGGTGACGGAATGGTATGGCCTGCTGGCGCCGGCCGGCACGCCGAAGTCCATCGTGGCCAAGCTCAACGCCGAGATGCGGCGCATCCTGGCGCTGCCGCTGGGCGAACGCCTGGCGGCGATCGACCTCGCGGCGTCATCGCCGGAAGAGCTCGGCGATTTCATTCGCCAGGAGATGGAGCGCTGGGGCCCGCTCATCAAGAAGCTCGGCCTCAAGGCGGAGTAGTGCCCCCACTCCCCGATCACTTGAGCTGGTCGGCAACCTTGGCGAGACCCGCCTGGGCGCAGAGCTCGTCCTTGTCCTGCCCCGGCGCTCCGCTCACCCCGATGGCGCCGATCGTCTCGTCACCGACCTTGATCGGGATGCCGCCGCCCAGCGGAATGACGTCAGTGAGGCTGCGCTGGCCGGCGAGATCCGAGGTGCCGGCCGTCCGCTGCGCCCATTCCATCGAGGTGCGGCGGAAGGTGAGCGCGGTCATGGCCTTGCGCCGCGCCAGCTCGATGTTGGCGAGGCTGGCGCGGTCGCCCTGCAGGTAGGCGCGGAAGCGGCCGGCGCGGTCGAGCACCGCGATCGAGATGCTGTAGCCGTCCTTCTCGCACTGCGTCGTGGCGGCTTCGATGATGGTCCAGGCCATGCGCGCTGATACGTCCTTGTGCGTAAGCACCTGCGCGCCGGCTGACCACGAAATGACAACGATTATTGCAACGACGCCAGCTAATCGCACCATGAGACCCTCCCCTTGCACATTCGTGGTTCGTCCGGCGGACGACCCGCGTGGGCAGCTTTAGCTACCGGTCGCGCCGGGCAGCGGAACAAACAGCTCCTCCAGCGGCACCGGCTTGGCGATCAGGTGCTGCTCGGCCATGTATTGCACCAGCGCCGTGAGCGTCGGCCGGTTTGCCTCGACGCCATATGGCCATGGATCGCCGCCGAACACGTCCTCGATCTCGTCCACGTGGAAATGCTGCCACGGCAGCATGTAGCGCAGCGCACCGTGCTCCTTGAGCCGCGCCCGCGCCCAGTTCTTGGCGACGACGCAG
>DATFWC010000545.1:0-2885 GCA_035259885.1 Xanthobacteraceae bacterium | reverse complement strand
GACCCGCCGTACCGGCGGGTTTTTTGCGCCCGCCGTCCACCTGACGTGAGACGGATGGCCATGACTGAAATCTGGACTCTCGCGGCACTCTGGCTTGGGCTGGCGCTGATCGCCACGCTGCTGTCGATCTGGCTCAAGATCGCGACAGCGCTCTCGGAAATCGTGGTCGGAACCATCGCACAGCTCGTGATCGGGGCCGCCATCGGCGGGGCCATCCTCGGCACGGACCAGACGTGGATCAAGCTCCTGTCCGGCACAGGCGCCATCGTGCTCACCTTTCTGGCCGGGGCCGAGCTTGATCCGGTCGTGTTCCGCGAGCGGTGGAAGGAAGCCGGTGCGATCGGGCTCATCAGCTTTCTGGTGCCTTTTCTCGGCTGCACTGCGGCGGCGTACTATCTGCTCGGCTGGGACCCGATGGCGAGCTGGCTCGCCGGCGTCGCCATGTCGACCACCTCGGTGGCCGTTGTCTACGCGGTGATGCTGGAGTTCGGCTTCAACGCCACGGACTACGGCAAGGTGGTGCTCGCCGCCTGTTTCGTCACCGATCTCGGGACCGTGCTGGCGCTGGGGCTGATCTTCGCGCCATTCACCTACAAGACGCTGATCTTCGTCACGGCAAGCCTGGTCGCCCTCGCAGTGCTGCCATGGCTGACCGCGCAATTTTTCAGCCGCTACGGCGGCCGCCCGTCGGAGCTGGAAACCAAGTATCTGCTGCTGCTCCTGTTCGGGTTCGGCGCGCTTGCGGCCTGGGCTGACAGCGAGGCGGTGCTGCCGGCCTACCTGATCGGCATGATTCTCGCCGGCAGCGTCGGCAAGGATCACATCCTCATCCGCCGCCTGCGCACGCTGTGCTTCGGGTTCCTGACGCCGTTCTACTTCATTCGCGCCGGCTCGTTCGTGTCCGTCCCGGCGCTGGTTGCGGCGCCCGCCGCCTTCCTGCTGATGCTCGCCGTCAAGCTGGCGACGAAATGCATCGGCGTCTATCCGGTGACACGCGCATTTGGGTCAGCCGGCAACGAAGGAATGTACACGACGTTGCTGATGTCGACGGGGCTGACCTTCGGCACCATCTCGGCGCTGTTCGGCCTGTCGCACCACATCATCGATCAGGTGCAGTACTCCGCGCTGGTCGCCGCCGTGATCGCCAGCGCCGTGATACCGACCCTCATTGCCAATGCGTTCTACCTGCCGCGGCACTTGCTGCCGCCCGGGCTGGAAGAAGAGCCACCGCGCGAGGCGGGCGGCGCCCCAGTGGCACCAGAGCCCGCCGTTCGCAAGAGCGAGTAGCGAGGGAGAAGCCGATGCAAATACCAAAGGACGCGGTGCTGCTGCGCATCTTTTTCGGCGAGAACGACCGCTTCGAGCATCATCCGCTCTACGAGGCGATCGTGTTGAAGGCGCGCGAGATGCACCTTGCCGGCGCGACCGTGTTGCGGGGACCCATGGGATATGGACATTCCAGCCGCTTGCACACAGCCAAAATCCTCCGCCTCTCGTTCGATTTGCCGATCGTCATCGAGATCGTCGACACCGAGGCGAAGGTCAACGAGTTCCTGCCGGTCCTCGACCGCATGATGAGCAGCGGGCTGATCACTCTGGAGCGGGTCCAGGTGCTGCAATACGGCGCCGAGGGCCTGAGGGAGCGGGCAGGTCTCGGCTAGGGCGAGATGCGACCTGACGGGCCCCGTCCCGGCGCTAATCCGCGGCGCGCTCCACGAACAGGGTCGGCCCGTCGGTCCCGGTGACCTTGACGCGGTGGCCGGCGGGTGCGTCAGGCCCGGCGACGCGCCACACCGTGTCGTGAATCCGCACGGTCCCGGTGCCGTTCACGATCGGCTTGTCGAGGGTGAAAATCTGACCGACGAACGCTTGCGCGCGGCGATTGAGGAACGGCTGATCGCCCAGCTTCTCGACACGGCGCGACATCCGATACCAGATCGGGACCGACGCCACGGCGAACACCGCGAAGGCGACGAACTGCGCCTGCCACGGCCAGTCGATGACCAGCGAAATGACACCGACCGCCAGCGCCGCGAGGCCGAGCCACAGCATGAACACGCCCGGCGCGAAGATCTCGAGCACGATCAGGATGCCGGCGGCGATGAACCAGTTCCAGATGCCGAACGAAAGAATGGTTGTCATGGCTCGGGACGCTCGGTGCGGAAGGCGACGCCGGATGACGGCCCGGTCGGCCGGCGCGGCGAGGATGGCGGCGGCGCCTTGCCGTCACCCCCTCCCCCGCCGCCAAACGTGTCGCGCGCGATCTCGGCGATGCCGGCAAGCGAGCCGAGCACGTTGACCGCCTCGATCGGCAGCATCAGCACTTTCTGGTTGGGCGACTTGGCGAGCTCGGTGAACGCGCGCAGGTATTTCTCCGCCACGAAGTAGTTGAGCGCGGCGAGCTCGCCGCGCGCCACGGCGTCGCTCACCATCTCGGTCGCCTTGGCCTCGGCCTGGGCGGAGCGCTCGCGCGCCTCCGCGTCGCGGAAAGCCGCCTCGCGCCGGCCTTCGGCTTCGAGAATCTGCGCCTGCTTCGCACCTTCGGCGCGCAGGATGGCGGACTGTCTCTGGCCCTCGGCCTGAAGAATTTCGGCGCGCTTTTCGCGCTCGGCCTGCATCTGCCGGCCCATGGAGGCGACCAGGTTCGCGGGCGGCACGATGTCCTTGATCTCGATGCGGTTGACCTTGACACCCCACGGCGACACCGCGGCATCGACCACGCGCAGCAGGCGCTCGTTGATCTCGTCGCGATGCGACAGCATCTGGTCGAGATCCATCCCGCCCATGACCGAGCGGATGTTGGTCATGGTCAGCTTGACGATGGCCTGATCGAGCGCCGCGACCTCGTAGCTGGCCTTCGCCGCATCGAAGACCTGGTAGAAGGC
>DATFWC010000544.1:0-2582 GCA_035259885.1 Xanthobacteraceae bacterium | reverse complement strand
CGATCTGGATCGGTTGGCGCGACGCTGGGGCGAGCTTGGATCGAGCGTGGCGAAGACGTGATCTGGGGACTGCGCAATCCCGCCGATCCGAAACATGCGGCGCTACCCAAGGAGCGCGTCAAAGCGCCAGCCGAAGCCGTCAGGGCGGCCGAAGTCGTGGTGATCGCAACGCCCTGGTCCGCGGCCGAGGCCGCGGTCAAGAGCCTGGGCAGCCTCGCGGGTAAGACGGTGATCGACTGCATGAACCCGTTGGGCATGGGTCCAGACGGCTTGCAACTCGTCCTCGGCTTCGACACCTCTGCCGGCGAGCAGGTCGCGAGCTGGGCGCCGGGCGCCTTCGTCTTCAAGACGCTCAACACGACGGGGGCCGGCAATATGGCCAAGGCGGCCGACTATCCGGTCAAGCCGCTCATGCTGGTCGCCGGCGACGATGCCGGCAGGAAGCGCAACGTGATGGAGCTTGTCGGCAAGCTCGGTTTCGAACCTGTCGATGCCGGCCCGTTGAAGAACGCGCGCCTGCTCGAGCCGTTCGCCATGGTCTGGATCGACCAAGCGATGAAGCGCGGCCGCGGGCGGGATTTCGCCTTCGCGGCGGTGAACATGAAGTAGGCGAGGCATGGCCGAGCACATCGACGGACCGCTTTATTACGAGACGATGGGCAAGAGCGGCCCGGTTATGGCCTTCGTGCATCCAAACCCGATGGACCAGTCGTGCTGGATCTTCCAGATGGCGCAGATGTCCACCTGGTATCGCTGCATCGCCATCGATCTGCCGGGCTACGGGAAGTCGCCCAAGGCCCGCGCCGGGCTCACCATGCAGGACATCGCACAGGCCTGCTGGGAGGCGATCGACGATGCCTATCCTGGCGAGCGCGCCATCCTGGTCGGCTGCTCCATCGGCGCATCGATGCTGATCTGGATGCACAACCACCGCGCGCCGCAGACCGCGGCGCTGATCATGTGCGGCACCGGCTACAACCCGAAGAAGGAGTTCATCCCACCACGCATCGAGGCTTATAAGGAACACGGCATCGGCTACCGTTGGGGCTACACCTTTGAGGATTTCAGCGCTGCTTTCCGCTCGACGCCGATGGCGCATTTCTTCGCCGACCTGTTCGCCGATCGCAACGCGTTCGGCGATGTCGACACCATCATCACCCAGTTCGAGGCCTATCGGCAGCCCGAGCCCGAGGGCCATCACGCCAAGGTCGCCTGTCCAGCCATCATCCTCACCGGTAGCGAGGACAACACGCACCGGACCGCTTTCGCGCTGCAGAAGCGCATCGCCGGCTGCGAACTGAAGATCATCTACGGCGCCGGCCATGCCTGCCAGATCGAGCAACCTGCGCTGTTTAACCGCTACATGATCGAATTTCTGACCGCCCACGGCCTGTTCCCAGGAGCCGCACGCCGGGGCTAAGCTTTCTCGGGGAGGTGCCTCCGATGCGAGCATTCGTGAAGCGCCGCGAACTCCTGCTCGGTCTTGCCGCGCTGCCCGTGGCGTCGCGCATCGCCGCCGCCGAGACGTATCCGTCGCGTCCGGTCCGCATCCTGGTCGCGACCTCCGCCGGCGGCGGCACCGACCTCGTCGCGCGCTTCATCGCGCAATGGCTGACCGAGCGGCTCGGGCAATCCTTCTTCGTCGAGAACCGGCCCGGTGGCGGCAACAACATCGGCACCGAGATGGCGGCGCATTCGCCCGCAGACGGCTATACGCTGTTCATGGCGAACACCGTCAACGCCATCAACAATTCGCTTTATCAGAAGCTCAACTACAACTTCATCGCCGACTTCGCGCCGGTCGCGAACGTCATGGGCACGCCGCTGCTCGTTCTCGTGCATCCGTCGGTAGCGGCAAAAAATGCCGCCGAACTGATCGCGCTCGCCAAGGCCAACCCCGGCAAGCTCAACCTCGCCTCGGGCGGCGTCGGTTCGACCGGTCACATGTCCGCCGAGCTGTTCCAGATGATGGCCGGCATCAAGTTCACCCATGTGCCGTATCGCGGCGAGGCGCCCGCGCTCACCGATCTGATCGCCGGCCAGGCGCAGTTGATGGTTTCGACCACCGGCTCGTCGCTGCAGTACGCCAGGGCCGGCACGGTGCGCGCGCTCGCGACGACGACCGACGACCGTGTGGCCGAGCTGCCCGATGTGCCGCCGCTGTCGAAGACGCTGCCGGGCTATCGGGCCAACGCCTGGAGCGGCCTGTGCGCGCCGAAAGGCACGCCTGCGGAGATCATCACCTTGCTCAACAAAGAGGTGAACCTCGCGATGGCCGATGCGAAGATCAAGGAGCGCATGTCAAGCCTTGGCGGCGTCGCGCTGCCCGGCTCGCCGGAGGACTACGGCCGAACGATTGCGGCCGACACCGCGACGTGGGCCAAGGTCGTGCAGTTCTCCGGCGCGAAGGCGCAGTAACATCGGCAAATATCTTCTGTCCGTTCCGCGCATCTCGCCAGCCGCGCAATGTCCGCTTTGGGTCATAAGCGGAAAAGCTCGATCTGAGCATTAGATGTCCGCTTCGCCCCCGAAAGCGGACATCGACGGACGCGACAGGCATGTCAGCTTAGTGCCAAAACTGG
>DATFWC010000543.1:0-3382 GCA_035259885.1 Xanthobacteraceae bacterium | reverse complement strand
ACGGCTTCGGCCGCGCGACGGGTGTCGGCGCGCGGCCATGCAGTCAGTTCGGCGATGTCACCCACGCCTGGGAGCGGCGAACGGTCAGCGTCCGCCGCGACTCATACGCGTCCGGTCAACGCCAGAATGAGCACGACGATCAGGACGATGCCGAGAATGCCGGAGGGGCCATAGCCCCAGCCGCGGCTGTGAGGCCAACTCGGAACCGCGCCGAGCAGCAGCAGAATCAGCACAACAACAAGAATGGTCGACAACATGGCAGCCCCCATGAGTGGGTCAGAATGGATGCAATCCTCGACGCTGAAAGCGCGAGGCTGCGGTGCCTGTTTCAACGGGAAAGTTTCCCAATAGTTCCGCTCGGACGGCGGCCGTGGCGGATGCTGCCGTACGGCCCGCAAGCCCGGCCGGCATGGGCGAAAACCTGCGTAAAGCCAGAGCTTTTTGCCGATTCGCTCGATTTTCGCGGGAGCCCTGCAAGCACCGCGCGGGGCAGGCCCGCCTGCGACACCGTGCAATAGCTCTTAAAATACCGCTTTGTCGTACCAATATATCCGCCGTACCGGCGTCCCCCTGAGGCGCCGGGCGATCCGGAGAGGGAACATGACATCGTTTCGCTTGCGCTTCCGCCCGCTGGTGCTGGGGCTTGCCGCGCTGGCGGCGCTCGCGCTCGTTGCCACCGAAGCTGACGCGCGCGTCGGCGGCGGCCGCAGTTCGGGCAGCCGTGGCGGATTCACCAACAGTCCGCCGCCGGTCACCCGCACGGCGCCCAACACCGCCGCGCCGCTGGAGCGCAGCATGACGCAGCCTGGTCAGCCGGGCGCGTTCAGCCGCCAGACCACGCCGGCGCGGCAGCCCGGCATGTTCGGCGGCCTGTTCAATCGGCCGGGCTTTCTCGGCGGGTTGTTCGCCGGCTTCCTCGGCGCCGGTCTTCTCGGCCTGCTGTTCGGTCACGGCCTGTTCGGCGGGCTCGGCGGCCTTGCTTCGATCTTCGGCCTGCTGCTGCAGATCGGCCTCGTCGTGATCGTGGCTCGACTGCTATGGACGTGGTGGCAGCGCCGCTCGCAGCCGGCGCTGGCCGGCGGTCCGTCCCTGCGTAACGCCGGCTCCGATTCGCGCAGCGGCTTCGGCGGCCTGGGCGGCTTCGGTGGGTTCGGCGGCGCCTACGGGGCGGCCGCGCCGAGCACGCAGCCGCTCGAGATCGCGCCGGCCGACTACGACGCCTTCGAGCGGCTGCTGGGCGAGATCCAGACGGCGTACAGCAATGAGGATCTCAACGCGCTGAAGGCGCGCGCCACGCCGGAAATGGTGTCGTATTTCGCCGAAGATCTCGCCGCCAACGCGAGCCGCGGCGTCGTCAACAAGGTGTCCGGCGTCAAGCTGCTGCAGGGAGACCTGGCGGAGGCCTGGCGCGAAGCCGATGCGGAGTATGCCACGGTCGCCATGCGCTTCGAGCTGATCGACAAGACGCTCGATCGCACTGGCCGCATCGTCGACGGAAGCGACGCGCCGCAGGAAGTCACCGAACTGTGGACCTTCCGCCGCGCCGCCGGCGGCCAATGGCTGCTGTCCGCGATCCAGCAGGCTTGAGCGGACTTCGCCAGCGTCTGATTCGCGACTGACCCCGGGGTTCGTCCCCGGGGTCGGTTTTGCTTTTGCATGGGCCGGCCGCCTCACACCGCCACGAACGGTCCGGGCCGTCCTTTGTGTCCCGCCGGCAGCAGGTGGAAGAAATGGCGCGGCGGCTCGTAGTGTTCGGCCGCTGTCGCCGGCTCGAGAAATTTCGTGCCGCACAGATCCGCCCGCACGAAGAAGGCGTTCACGCCGGCGATCGAGCAGCCGACCAGGCGGTAGCCCTTGTCGGCGCCGAGGCGTGTGAGCGCTTCCAGGCTGGCGCCATAGAAATTGGATCCGTCCCAGCTGCCCTCCGGATCGTAGGGCACGGTGAGCGATAGCGGCGGCCGCAAGCTCGCATTGTACTCGATCACCACGACGCGCGGCCGCACCACGGTGATCGCCTTCCATACCCAGTAATCGTTGTAGTCGATGTCGATGCCGAGAAGATCGATCTCGTCCGCGACGCCCGCTTCGGCGAGCAGCGCATCGATGTTCTCGGCGGTCACCCGGCTTTCCTTGAGGGTCAGCCGGTTATCCTGCAGGAACGGCGTGAAGCGGTGGCGGATGGCCGCCACGTTGTCCGGCTTCGCTTCGATCCACAGGCCGCGCCAGCCTTCGATCAGCAGCTTGACGCTGTTGCACTCGACGCCGGTCTCGACCCCGAACTCCACGAAGATGCGGTTCGTCGCACCGATGCGACGAAAGATCTCCTGGATGATGCCGTCCTCGTCGTTCTGCGAGTAGAGCTTGAAGCCGTAGCGCAGCAGGCGCTTGGGATCGGCGTGGCGCGGCTTGGCCATCTCCGCGTCCCAGGCGCGCAGCACCTGAAGCTGCAGCGCATAGTCGGCGAGGTCGGGGATCGGAATGGGGTCGCTCGGTTCGGGCATAGGCGGAAACTTACACGTTTTTGCTGCTGCCATGGCGCACGCGCGGCGTACGCATCGGGCGGAAGCGGAAGCCGCTTCCCGCAGCCCGCGCCCGCTTGTTAAAGTCGACGCGGCGTCGCTTGCGCCACGCGCGCATGATCGATCACGAGAACACAAGAGCCAACGGGAGGACAAGCATGACCCATTCGACCCGATCCACCTTGTTCGGCGGCTGCGCCTGCTGTCCGCCGGCCGTGGGCTTGAGCCGCCGCGGCTTCGTCGCCGGCGGCGCCGCCGCACTCGCCTTCGCGGCCTCCGCCGTGCCCGGCGTCAGGGCCGTCGCGCAGAGCAGGGCGCATCGCATCGACGTCCACCATCACATTTCGCCGCCTACCTGGATCGACGCGGTTAAGCGGGTTAATCTCGCCAATGCCCCGATGTCCAACTGGTCGCCGCAGAGGTCGCTCGACGACATGGACAAGGCCGGCGTCGCCACCGTAGTCACCTCGCCGACCACGCCACAGGTCAAATTCCTCGACAAGGCCGATGCCGCGCGCATCACGCGCGAGGCCAACGAATATGCCAGGAAGCTCGGCGCCGACCATCCCGGCCGCTTCCGCATGTTCGGCATGGTGCCGCTGCCGCACGTTGACGAGAGCCTCAAGGAGATCGAGTTCGCGCTCGACACGCTCAAGGCCGACGGCATCTGCATGCTGACCAGCTACGGCGACAAATGGCTCGGGCACCCGCAGTTCGCGCCGGTCATGGACGAGCTCAACCGGCGCAAGGCGGTGGTCTACACCCATCCGACCACGGCGAGCTGCTGCGTCAACCTGGTGCCGGGCGTTGCCGAATCGGTGGTGGAGTTCGGTACCGACACCACGCGCACCATCGCCAACCTC
>DATFWC010000542.1:0-8232 GCA_035259885.1 Xanthobacteraceae bacterium | reverse complement strand
GATCCGCGGCATGCCGGGCGGCAGGCAGGTGTATCTCAGATCGTTGCCCTGTCCGCCGCTGGCCTGGTCGGCCAGGCTGGCCTCGAACATGGCCTGATACTCGGGCGTCAGCGGCGCCTGCTGGCCGCGCCCCAGGGGCTTGCTCGTGTCCCACTGAATGCCGCCGGTCCTCGACCATTGGCCGCTCCAATCGGGATACTTCGACTCGTCGTATGCCCGCGTGCCGGTCATGGCCAGGGCTATCGCGACCACGATCGCGAGCGAACCGATCAGGCTTCGGTGAAGCATGACTGTCCTCCAACTCTGACGACGGGTCAGCAGAATGAGAGGCGGTCTACGGTCCCGTTGTCAGTTCGCACCTGCGTCAGGCATCCTCCGCTCGCCGTTATTGTCGCGCCTGATTGAAATATTTCAGGTCGGGAGCCGGTTGATTCTTCCGGGTGGGCATCAGGTAGCCGTCCTGGCTGATGTAGTAGTTCTCCTTGCCGATCGCGACGTGATGGTTGCCCTCGGCGCAGACATACTCGAACCAGATCGGCTTGCGCTCGCGCCGGTAGTTCTTGATCACGGTCCACGGCCGAGTCAGCGCATTGTCGGTGGTCGTGACCTCGGCGTGCAGGATGTTGGGATTGGCCTTGTCGAGATAGATCCGCTCCTTGACGATCGTCTGGTTGTCCTTGTGCAGCGGAATGCCGCTGGCATCGAAGGTGCGCGGGCCCTTCATGCCGCGGGTCTCGATGAGGAGCGCGTCGTAGCGGCCGTCCTGGTCCTCGTCTTCCCATTTGCCGATCGAATAGCCGGCGAAGGACGGCTCCAAGGCCTCCGGCCAGTCGCGCCCGTCGGTGTAGATGCGCCGCAGCTGGTTGGCGTATTCGATCATGATGTAGGTGGTCTCGGGCATGACCACGATTTCCATCGGATAGACCACCGTCATGGCCCGCGGCATGCCGGGTGGGATGCAGGTGTAGGTCGGATCATTGCCTTGTCCGCCTGCCGCTTGGCTCGCCAGGCCGGCCTCGAAGATCGCCTGATATTCCGGCGTGAGCGGCGCCAGCTCGGCGCGGCCCAGAGGCTTGCTCGGGTCCCATTGAATGCCGCCCATGCGGACCCACTGGCCCTTCCAGTCGGGATATTTTGCTTCGTCGTGTGCCCTGGCGCCGGCCATGGCCGCGCCCAGGGCCACGGCAATCGCTACCGACCCGATCGAGCTTCGGCGAAGCATCAACAACCCTCCAGCGGCTGCGATCGGTCAGTCGTTCTTGGCCCGGTCGACGACCGGTCTGCCGTCGCGAAAGTTGATCTGGTTCACGTTCCAGGCGCCGCCCGGCGCGCCGCTGCGCAATGGCCAGATCGTCATCTTGAGCTCATCGCCGGGCTTGATGGTCTTGCTCGACCATCCGTCGCGCACCAGGGCGCTCGGACTGCCGCCCTCCAGGTTCCAGGTCGTGGGCTCGCCCTCTTTCTGCTTGACCTGGAGCAGGATGAACGTGTGCGGGTTGGTGAACTTGAACTCCACGACCAAGCCTTCCAGCTCGGTCGGATTGTCCTGATCGAACATTGCAAACGAATGGTGCGCCAGGGCGGGCCCGCCGGCGGCGACGAGCGCAAGCGTCAGCAATTGTTCGGCCAGATGCCTCTTCATGCCTTCCTCCCCCACCATCTCATTGGCGCTGGCCAATCGGCCGGTCGCTGCGTGGATTTTATCGCGTTTGGCGCGAACATTGAAATGCAGATTGTGCAGACCAGCGCGCACAATCAACACGTGATGTCAGCGGCCGTCCTTGTAAATCCTGGCGTAGCGCCGGCCGAGGCTGGTCAGCATCTCATAGCTGATGGTGCCGGCGTGCGAAGCCAGGTCGTCGACGCTGATCTCCTCGCCCAGCAACGTCACGAGGTCGCCGCGCCGCGGTAGGTCCTCCGGCAGATGCGTCACGTCGACGGCCAGGAGATCCATCGAGATGACGCCGGCGAACGGGCAGGGGCGTCCCGCCACGATCGCCTCGCCGCCGGGCTTGTGGTCGCGCGCGCTCGCCGCGCGCAGGATGCCGTCGCCGTAGCCAAGCGAAAGGACCGCGATGCGGCTCGCGCGGCTGGCCGTCCAGGCCGCGGTGTAGCCGACGGTTTCGCCCGCAGCGACGGTGCGGATCTGCAGGACGCGTGCCTGCAGCCGGACCACCGGGCGCATGGGATTGATGTGCAGCGGCGTCGGATTGCCGCCGTACAGCGCCACGCCGGGGCGGACCATGTCGTGGTGCGCGTCGGGCCCGAGGAAGATGCCGGAGGAGTTGGCGAGCGACGCCGGCATGCCCGGATACATGGCGCGCAGTTCGCCGAAGGCGGCAATCTGCCGGGCATTGAGCGGATGGTCGGGCGTCTCCGCGCACGCCAGATGGCTCATCAGCAACACAAGCTCGCCGCGCTCGGCCTGCGGCTGCCGTGCCAGCCACGCGGCCTCATCGAAGCTCAGCCCCAGCCGGTTCATGCCGGTGTCGACGTGCAGCGCCGCTCCGCCGTGCCACGCGGTCGTCGCCACGAACGCCTTCCACTCGGCGAGCTCGGCGAGGCTGCCGATGACCGGATGCAGATTGCACCCCGCGTAAGCCGAAGCCAGGCCGGGGAGGAGCCCGTTCAACACGTAGATCGTGGCGCGCGGCGCCACCGCGCGCGCTCGCCGGCCTTCGTCCAGGTGCGCTACGAAGAACGTCTCGCACCCGGCCTTGGCGAGCGCCGCCGTCACCGGCTCGAGGCCGCAGCCATAGGCATCGGCCTTGACCACGGCGGCGCACTGCGCCGGCGCAGCACGCCGGGCAAGCTCACGCCAATTGGCGGCGAGCCCCACCAGATCGATCGTGAGAATGCCGCCTGCTTCGCCAGGCTCAGGATGCGCGTTCACGGCGGGCGATCATCAACGGGTTGCCCGCCGGCGGCAAGCCGGGCGCTGCGGCAGGCGGGTGACCTGGGCATGAGCAAGCGGGCAATCCCCAGAAGATCGATGATCGGCGCGCATGCCACCCCGCGCGTGGCATCACCGGCCGAACGGCACCTCGGGCAGCCGCTCGTCGTCGGCGAGATTGGCGAAACGCGTCACGTCGGCCTTGAACTGCAGCTGCACCGTGCCGGTCGGGCCGTGGCGCTGCTTGCCGATGATGACCTCGGCTTTGCCATGCACCGCCTCCATGTCGGCCTGCCACTTGAAATGCTCTTCGGTTCCGGCGCGTGGCTCGCGGTTCTTCAGATAGTACTCTTCGCGGAACACGAACATCACCACGTCGGCATCCTGCTCAATCGAGCCCGATTCGCGGAGATCGGACAGCTGTGGCCGCTTGTCGTCGCGGTTTTCCACCTGGCGTGAGAGCTGCGACAGCGCCACGATCGGCACGTTGAGCTCCTTGGCCAGCGCCTTGAGGCTGGTGGTGATCTCGGTGATCTCCTGCACGCGTCCCTCCAGCGACCGGCGCGTCGAGCCGGACAGGAGCTGGATGTAGTCGATCACGATCATGTCGAGCCCGCGCTGGCGCTTGAGCCGGCGGGCGCGGGCGGCGAGCTGGGCAATAGACAGGCCGCCGGTCTCGTCGATGAACAGCGGCATCGATTCCATTTCGCGCGCGCACTCGGCGATACGGTCGAAATCGGACGGATCGATCTCGCCGCGGCGGATGCGGTACGACGGAATGCCGGTTTGCTCGGAGATGATGCGGGTGGCGAGCTGTTCGGCCGACATTTCGAGCGAGAAGAAGCCGATGATGCCGCCGTCAATCGTGTAGGTGCGGCCGTCGCTGCGCACCTCGCCGTGCCAGTGCTTCGCGATATTGTAGGCGATGTTGGTGGCGAGCGCCGTCTTGCCCATGCCGGGGCGTCCGGCAAGGATCACGAGGTCGGACGCCTGCAGGCCGCCCATCATGCGGTCGAGATCGGTCAGGCCGGTGGCCAGCCCCGACAGCTTGCCGTCGCGCTGGTAGGCGCGCGCCGCCATGTCGACGGCGGTGGTCAGAGCCGCCGCGAAGCGCTGAAACCCGCTGTCGTATTTTCCCGTCTCGGCAAGCTCGTAGAGCCGCCGCTCGGCGTCCTCGATCTGCGTCTGCGGCGCGAAATCGACTGGCGCGTCATAGGCGACATTGACCATGTCCTCGCCGATCACGATCAGCGATCGCCGGATGGCGAGATCGTAGATCGTGTGCCCGTAGTCGGCGGCGTTGATCACGGTCGTGGCCTCGGCGGCCAGCCGCGCCAGGTATTGGCTGACGGTGAGCCCGGCTACGTCGAGATCGGCGGGCAGGAATGTTTTCAGCGTGACCGGCGTGGCAACCTTGCCGGCGCGGATCAGGCTGCCGCTGAGCTCGAAGATTTTCTGGTGCAGCGGCTCGAAGAAATGGCCCGGCTCGAGAAAGTCCGAGACGCGGTAGAAAGCCTCGTTGTTGACCAGGACGGCGCCCAGCAGGGCCTGTTCCGCCTCGATATTGTGCGGAGCAGCCCGATAGAGCGGCGTGGTGTCCGACGGCAGCTTGCGCGCCGTCGCGTCCTGCAATGCCATTGATGCCTCCGGCTCGCGACGTAGCACGCCGGGAGCGGGTGGGCGTGTCCCGTCCGGCCGGAACGAAAGTTTCGTCCCGCTATCCAGATTGATTCACACCCGCGCAGCCGAATCGCGGCCGCTGATCAGATTCTGATTGACACGTTTTGCGCAAATAAGGAATCGCGCGGGAACCAGACCATCCGGAGAAGGACCTATTCGCCGGCGAGCCGCAGCGGCGGACGGGTGCCGCCTTCGAGCACGCGCAGCCTGGCTTCCTCGCGCGCGATGTAGTCGCGCGTGATCGGCACCGCGCCCTCACGCTTGGCCAGTTGCAGTTGCATTACCATCAGGCCGGAGTGGCGGAAGGACATCTCCGACGCTGCGAGATAGAACTCCCACATCCTGAGGAAGCGCTGGTCGTAGAGCCGCTCGACCTGCTCGCGATGCGCGAGGAAGCGGGCGCGCCAAGCCTTCAGCGTCTCGGCATAGTGCAGGCGCAGGACCTCGATGTCGGTCGCCAGCAGGCCGGCGCGTTCGACCGCCGCCAGCACTTCCGACAGCGCCGGAATATAGCCGCCGGGGAAAATATACTTGGCGATGAACGGATTCGTGGCGTTCGGCCCTTCCGACCGCCCGATCGAGTGGAGCAGCATGACGCCGTCGTCCGCGAGCAGTTCGGCGCACTTGCCAAAGAACGCGTCATAATGGTTGACGCCGACGTGCTCGAACATGCCCACCGAGACGATACGGTCGTAGCGGTTGTCGAGGTCGCGGTAGTCCTGCAGCCGGAACTCGACTTTGCTGGTCATGTCCTTTTCTTCGGCGCGGGCCTGCGACGCCCTGAACTGCTCCTCCGACAGGGTTACGCCGGTCACATGGGCGGCGCCGGTTTCAGCGAAATAGAGGGCGAGGCCGCCCCAGCCCGACCCGATGTCGAGGACGCGGGCGTGCGGCTGGATCAGGAGCTTGGCGGCGAGGTGCCGCTTCTTTGCGAGTTGCGCGTCGTCGAGCGAGAGGTCCGGCGTCTCGAAATAGGCGCAGCTGTACTGCCGGTCGGCATCGAGGAACAAGGAATAGAGTCGGCTATCGAGATCGTAATGGTGGGCGGCGTTCTTGCGCGCTCGGGCGCGCGGATTGAACTGCTGCAGCCGTCGCCGGATGTAGCGAGCCAGCCATTGCGGCCGTGCCCAGCCGGGAGGGGGCTGGTCCTGCGACAGGACCAGGGCGAGGAGTTCGGCGATCGACCCCTGTTCGACGACAAAAGTGCCGTCCATGTAGGCTTCGCCCAGCTTGAACTCGGGATCGAGCAGGACGGCCAACTGGGCGCGGGCGGTCTTGAAGCGAACCGCGATGGGTTGGCCGCTCCCATCGCCGAGGGTGAATGTGGCTCCCGCCGCTGTCGTGACGTGCACTGTTCCGTGGCGGATCAACCTGTTGAAAAGACGCTGAAGCAACCGGTCCATGGCCGCCTCCTATTAAGTCGGCGCCGTACGTCGGCACCGGCGCTGAGGCGAACGCTTCGAGCAGGGACCGACGCCACCACGCCCGCAGGATTCCACAGCGGGCCGACAGGTTTTCGACATAATTATTAAAACAAACTCCGACAACTCCGGCAATGCGGTACCGCCCCGCTAAAATTGGACACAATGGCGAGAGAATACGCTACACAACGGGCGACCCGAAGACCCATGGTGAAGGAGGCACTCGGTGCCTAGCGTCCGTCTTGTCTGGCCAGGCCTGATCGCCGTGTTGGCAGCGCTCGCGGTGACGGGCGCGCGCGGCCAGCAGGACCTGGACGCTGGAAAAACCGGCCCCCAGCTGTTCTCGCAGGACTGCGCCGCCTGCCACCGCTCGCCGCGGGGTTTGGCCAAGACCTCGGGCAGTTCGCTGGTGAGCTTCCTGCGCCAGCACTACACCAGTAGTTCGGCCTCGGCGAATGTCGTGGCGGCGTACCTTCAGGGTGCCGGGGCAGGTCCCGCCGACCGGCCGAAAGATCGCCCCGAGCGCCAGAAGGACACCAAGCAGGGCCAGCCGCCGCACGCCCAGCCGCAACCGCAGCAGGCGCAGCCTGCCGTGCCGGCGCCAGATCGCACCAGGATCGTGCGCCCGTCGGAGCCCATCCCGTCCGCGGTTCAGCCCGAAGCCCAGCCGGCACCGGCGGCTCTGCCGCCTGCGGCCAAGAAGCGCGAGCGGCATGCCCGCCCTTCGGATCCCGCCGCCAATACGCCGGGTCCCGCCAATGGGCAGAGCCGGCGCAAAGCGCGCCATCCCGGCCAGGCGGAGCCGGCCCCGCCGCCGGCACCGGAGGGACCGGCCTATCCGCCGGCAGCGGAGGGGCCCGCATATCCGCCGGTGCCGAACCTCGCGCCGGCCGCGACCGAAGCGAACCCGCCCCTGGCCGCCACCGGTGCGACCGAAGCGAGCCCGCCCCCGGCCGCCACCGGTGCGACCGACGCGGCGAGCTCCACGCGCGCAACCCCGGCCCAACCGTCCTTCGTCGAGCCGTTGCCGTAGCGTCGGCGCGATCCCGAGCTAGCTGGGTTCCGCCTCGCCCTCCGGGCGTGCTTCTGCTTCCGGCTTCTCGAAGATGGCTTCGGCCGCGGCTTCCGGGCTCTCCTCCTCGACCTGCTCGCGCCGCACGGTCACGTCCTCGCCGCGCGCCAGCCGTTCTGCTTCGTCGCTGCTGCGGGCCACGTAGACCGTGATCGTGACCTCGAGTTCGGGATGCAGCGCCACCGGAACCTTGTGGATGCCGATCATCTTGATCGGAGCATTGAGCTGGATCTGGTTGCGATTGACGGAAAAGCCGCCGTCGGTGAGCAGCTGCGCCAGATCGCGCGTCGACACCGAGCCGTAGAGCTGCCCGGTCTCGGAGGCCTGACGCAGGACCGTGAGGGTCTGACCGTCGAGCTTGGCGCCGATCTTCTCGGCTTCGCCCTTGAGCTCGAGATTGCGCGCTTCGAGCTGCGTCTTCATGGTCTCGAAGCGCTTCTTGTTGTCGGCGGTGGCGCGCAGGGCCTTGCCCTTGGGCAGGAGAAAGTTGCGCGCATAGCCGTCCTTCACGCGCACCACTTCGCCCATCTGGCCGAGCTTGGCGACGCGTTCGAGCAAAATCACTTCCATTGTCAGGCTCCGTTCATTGCAAAGAATAAGCTTACGTGTCGTGCGCCGAGGGACCGCGGCGGGTGGCAAAGCGCCCGCGCACGTCCAGCAACGTGTCGGCGAGGCCGAGCAGCGTCATCACCAGCACCGGCCAGCCGAGCACACCCACCGCCGCATAGGCGGCGGCAAGAACGAATCCGCGGCCCAGCATGCCGCCGGTGATCTTGTGCAGCACCGCGAAGCCGAGCACCGCATAGGCCGTGAGCATCGTGGCGACGAGCACGCCGGCGATGAGCCCGATCAGGCCGGGCACGAAGCTGCCGGCGATCGCCGCCCCCAGCAGCGCGGTCACGGCGGGCGGAAAGCTGATGGCCGCCAGGTCTGGCCACGGGCGCTTGAGCAGGCCGGAGATTTTGACCACCCGCGCCGCCAGCCACAGGTTGACCAGATTGGTGATGGTGGCGAGCACGGCGACGGCCGGCGGGAACACGATGGCGAAGACGTCGAGCAGCCGCCGGGAGTCCGCCAGTCCGGGAATATCGAGCGGCGCATCGGCGGGGATTCCCATCTGAATGCGCATGATCTGTTCCAGGCTGCGTTTGAGCCCGGCGCGAATG
>DATFWC010000541.1:0-4386 GCA_035259885.1 Xanthobacteraceae bacterium | reverse complement strand
CGCGACGACTTGTGGGCTTGGGCGGCGATCTGTGCCGTCAGGGTACTCTTGCCCGAACCACCCTTACGCGACGCGAAGACGATAACGTTCATGAGGCGCTCCCCAGCGTGGAAGTGTTAACGAAGGTAAAGAGCCTGCCTCGATTATGGTTAACGGAGGGTTAAACATAGGCAAAAGGCCTTGGATCTCGCCAGGTAGTTCAGCGTCAACCTTTAGACTGTGGTTGGAGAGTCACAGATCGTCGAAGCTCGGCATCGCAAGCCTGCATGAACGAGGTACTGGCCGACACGACCTCTTCGCCCTCGGGCGTGAGATGAGGAGATGGTTGGTGGCGGAAGCCTGTGCACTCTCGGCTTGCCCCGTTTCGACCGCCAACAAGCACACGGCAGGAGCACTGCCGGCCGTCACCCCCGATCGCGGTGAGAAATCTCCACCACGCGCGCGCGCCGCGCCAGTTCGTCGATCAAGCTCTCCGCGGCGGTGCGGTTCTTCCTGTCGAGATTGGCGTCCCATTCGTCGAGCAGATAGATCGATGCATCGGTGAACTTGACGATCTCCTCGAGCGACCGCAACTGCCGCTCACCCGACGAGAAGCCGCTCTTGCGCCGGCGCCCCTTGGGCTTGGCCGGCGCCTCGGCGGCCTGCGCTGACGCTTCCGCCTGCTCGGGCGTCATGGCTTCGCCGAACCGGAACGCGAGCCGCTCCGTGGTCGGCCAGTAATAGGCCCGGGTCTTGATGTTCGACTTGAGCACCGCCAGCAGAGTCGACTTTCCTGAGCCGTTGCCGCCGCGCACGTTGATGCGCCCGGTCGGCTTGCCCAGCACGGCGCCCAGCGCCTGGTCGACCGTCGCCGCCTCGACCGTGTCGTCGCCCTCGCGCAGGATCAGGCGGTCGAACTGGATGCGCTCGTCATGCGCCGGATCGGGCGCCGGGTGCAGGTTGTCGGTCACGCCGCCGATGCGCGCCCAGATGGCGACCAGCTCGTTCCAGCCCGAAGCGAGCTGGTGCACGTCGTGCGTCATCTCGATCTGGCGCGGCAGCGTCGCCGCCATGGCGATCAGCGTCGCGGCGTCGGTGGTGTCGCGCGCCGCGATGACGATCATCACGCCAAAGATGACGGCGAGCGCCATGACGCCCCCCATCGCGCTCATCCCCTCGCGCGCCATCACCGCCTTGATCTGCGCGCGCAGCGCGTCGCGCAGGCGCGACTTGAAGCCGGCGAGCCAGAGGCGAAGATTGTAGCGGTTGCCGACGAACACGTTGTCCCAGGCGGTATAGCCTTGCGCCGTCATGCGGTTCGTCATCTGCTGGTTGATCAGATAGGCGTTGGCGATCGGGTTGCGCAGCAAGAGCTGCACGCCGAACAGCGCGACGAACACCGCCGCGTAGGCGATCGGCAGGCCGGCGTCGATCTCCATGCCCAGCACGATGGAATTGAACAAGAGGCCGAGCAACAGCTTCAGGTCGCCCTCGAGCTCGTACATCAGATGGAAGAAGATGTAGAACGTCTCGCCGGTGAGGAACGGCTCCACCTGCTCGCGCATCGCCTTGTCATTGAGCAGCCTGGTCTCGTAGCGGTTCGCCCGCGCGAAGTGCAGCACGTAGCGCCCGAACGCGCGGTAGCCGGCCTGCTCGGCGAACACCCAGCTCACCGCGCCGGAGATGTACGAGGCAGTCTGGGCGACGAAAATCCACACCAGGTCGCTGACGATGAAATTGCCGCTCGCCACGTCGCGGCCGGCCTGGATCACCAGATAGGTCGTGGTGGCGGAGAGCAGCGCTTCGAGCACCAGCAGTGCCAGCATGTAGTACGCCGGCCGGCTCAGGATGAAGGCGGCGACATCGATGCGGCGCAGTGGCGTCACGGACGGACCCGGCGCCGGCGCCGCCCGCTCGGGCGAGCCCGCCGCGCCGTCCAGCCCGGTCACCGCTTCGCTGGACATGAAGGTCCTCCCAAACCTCATTCCGACGGTGCGAGCACGCGCTGGCGCCGCCGCTCGATCGCCTGATGCACCTGCCCCAGCGCCAGCGTCAGGAACTGAAAGCGCTCCTCGTCGATCGCGTCGTTCGCCCGCCGCTGCAGCGACCAGGGTAGGAGTCGCTTCGCATCGGCCTCATGGGTCTGCAACGGCATGTCCGGTACGCGGTGGGCCGCGTCGGACGTGGCGCCATGCCGGCCGCCTCCGATTGAGGCGGCTGCGCAGCGCCGCATAGGATATGCCCATGAGAGTACACACCATCCACGCCATCCAAAAGAGACCCACGAACGCATCGTAAAGGCTCCTTTGTTGGGGGTTGACAGCGGCCGCCATCCCGGAATGACCCGGCGGAATTGCGTCCTTGCCGGTATCCGGTGCCTCCATCTGGGGGATCGCCGTGATCTTGGACGTGCTGAGTGAACAGAGCCCTCCCGCGCCACCGGCTGCCCGGAGCGCGCCGCGGGAACGGAAAATGGCTCCTGGCGGCTGCCGCCGCGGCGGCAACCCCTATTTCTTCTCCAGCATGAGCTGGCCCTGCCGCTGAATCAGCGACTTGGCCTTCTCGGCGACCGCCCCGAGCAGCCACGGCAACTCGATGGCGATGCGCACGTGATCGTCGGCGACGTCAATGCTGCCGCCGGTGGCCTGGCCCAGGATGGCGACACGCAGGTCGAGGTGCTCGCCCGACCAGTTCTCCTCCAGCACCGCGAACTGGCTGCCGAACGTGGTGCGGGTGCGCTCCAGTCCCGATTTCAGGCGACGCACCGCTTCCTCGCGGCCGAGATGATGCGGGATGGATACGACGACGGGCTTGCTCATGAGCGACTCTCCTCGGACACGCGCCGTCATGTAGGAAGCGAAAAGTCGAATGGAAGCGCCGGCCGCCACCACGCCCTGGGAAATTGCGCGCCGGCGTTGCTGGCGGCACCGGCGGGATGCCGCTACAGTTTCGGCCGGTTTCCTGCACGAGGCATGCCCATGACGCTGTGTTGCGTGCGCGCCGCCCTGCTCGCCGTTATCGCGGGCGCAGGCTTTCCCGCTCACGCTCAGACATATCCCGAGCGGCCAATCCGCATGATCGTGTCGATCGCGCCCGGCAGCGTGACCGACGTCATCATGCGGGCGGCGGCGAACGAGTTGTCGCCGCGCCTCGGTGCGCAGCTGGTGATCGAGAACAAGGGCGGCGCGAGCGGCATTCCAGCGGCGCAGGCGTGCGCCACCGCGCCGCCCGACGGCTATACGCTGTGCGTCATCTACCACAACACGCTGTCATTCAACCCGCTGCTGTTCAACAAGCTGCCCTACGAGCCCGACGATCTCGTGCCGATCGCGCGGCTGTTCTTCCTCATCGAGGCGCTGGCCGTCACGCCGTCGCTCGACGTCGGCTCGGCGGCCGACCTCAAGCGTCTGGCGCAGGCGAAGCCCACCGCCTTCAACTATGGCACGCTCGGGCCCGGCTCGGCGCCCGAGCTGCTGCTGAAATGGCTCAACAACCAGTGGGGCACCGGCATCGTCGGCGTGCCCTATCGCGGCGGCGGGCCGATCGCGCAGGCGCTTGCCGCCGGCGACATCCAGATCGGCAATATGGGGCTCGGCAACTTCGTCGCCCTGGCGCAGGCCGGCAAGCTCAAGCTCGTCGCCGTGATGGCGGACCAGCGTTCGGCGCTGGTGCCCGACGTTCCCACCTTCGCCGAGGCCGGGCTCGACGGTTATCGCTGGCGCGGCTGGTGGGGATTGGCGGCACCGAAGGGAACGCCCAAACGCATCGTCGAGCGCGTCAGCGCCGAGTTCACAAAGCTGTTCAAGGAGCCGGGCTTCGTCGCCTTCCTCGACAAGCAGGCCGTGGTGTCGGCGCCGACAAGTCCGGAAGAATTTTCCGCCTTCGTGCAGCAGGACCGCAAGACCGCCGAAACGCTGATCCACCTCGCCAACACGCCGCGCACCGACTACAAGCCGGAGTAGTTTTTGGCACGCGTCGTCGCGACGGACCAGGGCTGTCGCATATGCGTCGCAAGCGCCTCGGCTGTCATCCCGCGCGAGGCGCGCAAACGGCGAGAGCCGGGACCAAAGTACCCCAGCATTATGAAACTCTCGCGCTTTCGCGCTCGGGCCCGGATGACAACGGAGCAAACCGTGCGTCATGGATTCCCGCTTGCGCGGCAATGACGGTCAACGATGCTCCAGCGCGGTGCGTACCCGCGTGACCGTCTCGCCGGGCGTGCGCGTGACCTGCTCGACCAGCGCCGCAACCTCCTCGCCGCTCAAGGGATCGACGTCGATCTTCAGCTTCTCCGCCTCGGCCAGATAGGCCGGGTCCTTCATGGTGGCGTCGAAGGCGCGCCGCACCGCCGCCACGCGCTCTGGCGGCACATTGGGCGGCATGAAGAACGGGCGCCCGTATTCCAGG
>DATFWC010000540.1:0-5296 GCA_035259885.1 Xanthobacteraceae bacterium | reverse complement strand
ATCGCGGATCTGCTGGTCGAGGATCAAGAGCGCGCTGCGGTCGACCAGTTCCTCTTCTGCGCCGGCAATCGAGCCGCGGAACAAGGTGAAAAACGTCTTGAGCATTGGTGTCTCCAGGGTTATGAACATTGTTCACGAATGGCGTCGTACACGATTTTTGAACACTGTTCAAGCATTATTTTGAACATCGTTCACCGAAAGGGTTAACGGATCATGAAAACCGCGGAACGCCGGGAAAATCTCAAGGAACGCCTGATCGCGGCGGCAGAAAAGACCATTGCAGCCAATGGCTTGAGCGCCTTGCGGGCGAGAGCCCTGGCGCATCGGGTGGGCTGTGCTGTGGGCGCCATCTACAACGTGGTGGCGGATCTCGACGAACTGATCCTGTTCGTGAATTCGCGCACCATCGCAGCGCTGGAGCGGGCCGTCACGGCGGCGAATCGTGGCCAGCAGGCCCCCGAGGACGCCGAGCAGGCGATCGCGCGGCTGGTGCAGTTGTCGATCGTCTACACCGACTTCGCCGCCACCAACACGCAGCGCTGGCGCGCACTGTTCGAGCATCGGCTGCCGGAAGGCCGTCCCCTGCCCGACTGGTACAGCCAGGAACAGATGCGGTTGTTCTCCTTCGTCGAAGCGCCGCTCAAGGTGCTGCAGCCGCGCGCATCGCCGGCGCGCATCGCGCTCGTCGCGCGCTCGCTGGTCTCGGCCGTGCATGGCGTGGTGACGCTCGGCTTGGAGGAGAAGCTCTACACGCTTCCCCTCACCTCGCTGCGCGAGCAGGTCACGTTCGTCGTATCGGCGATCGGGCGCGGCCTGGCCGTGCCCTGAGGCTCATTCGCGCCCTGCCGCTACCGCCGGGACCGCGTGGGTCGCCGCGATGATCGAGCGGACGTGCGGCAACACGCTGTCGGCCACCACTGCATGACCTTCGGCGGTCGGATGCAAGGCGCCGCTGTACAGCCCGGCATAGGCCGGCTGCATGATGTCGAACAGCGAGATCCCCTCCTTGTGCGTGTTGGCGGTGAGGAACGCGTCGTTCGGCGTGTGAAACAGGCGCCAGCGATGGCCGTAGGGCAGCGCGTTGGCGGGACTGTAGGGCTCGAATTCGCCCGCTGCGTTCTGGCGCGGCATCGCCATCATGGTGCCGTCGAGCTGGGCGCGTTGGGGATCGCGCGCGCAGACGCCGCGCTTGGCGAACTTCGCCAGGTGCTCGGTCACCAGCTTGAAGCCGGTGCCACGGCCGGTGGCGAGATTGGCCGGGCAGTCACGCCGGCGGCCGGTGTCGCTCATGCACTCGAGCTTGGCCAGGAGCTCGCCCTGGAACGTCGAGGCCTCCTGGATGCGCTCGCGGCTGATGCGCAGCTTGGGGTGGACGTCGACGCCGAGCGTCGGACGCATGCCGCACATGGCGCCGGTCTCGTCATACTGCAGCGGCTCGTAGGAGGTCTGCACCACCTGCGAAGGCGCAACGCCGAAGCCATCGTTGAGGGCGTCCTTCACCGCCTTCATGCGCTGGTCGAGCACGCCGAGATAGACGCGGGTCACGTCGGCGCCGAAGCGGATCGAGCTTCCGATGAGAGCCGCGATGGGCGCCACGGCGGAGGCGTCGTCGCTGATCGTGTAATAGGCGAGCGCGCTGAAGCCGACGTCGTTGCCGCCGATCGACAAGAGCACCACGTCGATCGCCCGCTTGCGCTGGGCCGGCGGGCACCAGCGCATGGCGACGTTCTGCATGCTGATGCCGGTCTTGCCGTGCGAATAGGTCGGCAGCGCATAGCTCGCCGTCTTGGTGCGCGCGACGCTGCCGCCGCGGCAGATGAGATCGCTCAGCTGGTCGAACTGGGCCGGGACGATCTTCGAGTTCGCCTTGTCGAACTGCTCGCGCGCGTCCTTTTCCAGGAACAGGCCCTTCGCGACTTCGGCGCCGGTGCAGGCGAGATGCACCAGGGTCACGGCGCGATGGCGATTCTCCAGTGCCAGCTGCATGGCGACGCGGAACGGATAGCCGTATTGCGAGCGATGGCAGTCGGCGCTCACCCACCGGGCATCGCGGCGCGCGAACGCCTCGGCGAACTCGCGCGAGGCGAGCTTGTATTGCAAGCCCTTTTCTTCGTCCTCGAGCAGCCGCCGCGGCAGCGTCTTGGTGTCGAGAGAGCTGTCGCCCGAGGCCAAGCCATAGGCCGGCGCGTCCTTGGGCTTGATCGAGCGCGTCGCAACCTGGTCTTCGCGGATAACATTCGGATCGTAGGTCATGCGCCGGCTCGGGCTGAACGTGACCGGCCGGTCGGGATTGCTCTCTCCCGACGCGAACGAATCGCCGAGCGCGGCGATCAGCAGGTCCTCGACGCTGACATTGGGATCCGCCAGCGTGCGGCCGTCCGGCAACTTGACGGTCACGGCCACGCCCGACCGGCTGTGGTCGGTGGAATAGGGCACGCGCGGGATGGTCAGCTTCTCGCTGCACGCCAGCGTCCGGGTTTCTGCCTTGCCGCCCGGCGCGCGCGCCTGCCAGGTCCATTCGCATTTGCCGGTACCGGCCGCGTGCAGATGCTCGGTGCCGAGCCGGATCAGCACCGTATGGGCTTCGGGGAGGATGAAGTCCTCCCTGGCCAAGCCCCAGGAGTATTTGCGCTCGCAGTTGACCATGTAGCCGCGCGGCCGGCGCTCGCTGTCGTAGCACAGGGTCGGCTGGGTCTTGGCCGCCCAACCCAGGCGCGACTGCTCGTAGCCGCGGCCGGCGGTCGCGCCGCAGGCCGCCGGCGTGGTCTTGTCGCGGCAGTCGGGGTCGTTGAGGCGGCGCTCGGTGCGCCAGACGATGTCGGCCGGAATAGGGCTCTCGGCATTGCCGCGCACGGCGGCAAACGCCTTCTCGTGCAGGGCGAAGGAACTGCCGACCTTGTAGAACCGGAACGGATTGTCGACTTCCCACTCGAGGTCGGCGGCGACCGCCTGTTGCAGGCCGGAGACGACGCCGAGGGCGGACACGAGCGCTAGAAGCGGCTGCCGCATGCTATTCTCTCCACTCGAAAAAAGTCGCTGTCGCATGTGACACGGCTCGCCCATGACCCGCCCAGGTCATGCCGCCTCACGTGAAGTCGATGGTTGAAGCTCCCCCTCGTCTGGCGAGGACCTTAAGGGTCCGCGCCTGCCCGGCACCCCGGGCCAAGATTCCGGTTCGACCACCATTGGTCGCCCGGCGTTTGAAAAAGGTTCACCACATCGGGAAAGATTTGCGGCAACAAGATGGCAATAAGACGTCAACCCCATAACACAATACCGAACGACACCGGACAGGGTTAACCCGACGGCTTAGACCAGCACAGAATCGCCCAGGCGGCAACCGCCGCCAGGACCGCCCAGATCGCCACGATCACGGCGGCAGCCGCCTTGCCAGCCGGCCGCTCCAGCGCCGTCGCCGCCCGGGCCCGGTGCTCGGCCATAACCTCGACGGGGATCATCCTGACCACCAGCAGGATGCCGAGCGGCAGGAGCACCAGCTCATCCAGGTAGCCGAGGACCGGAATGAAATCCGGGATGAGGTCGATCGGCGACACCGCATAGGCCGCCACGCACACGGCCAGCGCCTTGGCGTACCAGGGCACGCGCGGGTCGCGCCGCGCCAGGTAGATCGCGTAGACGTCGCGGGTGATCTCGTCCGCCCATCGTCGCAGGCGACCGGCCATGGCGTTTCCCATCGTGTCGCGGCACCGCGCCGGCGGAACCGCAGCGCTCAGGCGCGACGCTCGGCGACGAAGTGGGCGGCGGCCTCGAGCACGCTCGCGTCCGGGCCGAACGGAGCCAGCGCCGCCTCGGCTTCGGCGACCAGGCTGTTGAGGCGCGCCCTGGCCTTGGCCGGGCCGAGCACGCCAACCAGCGTCGCCTTGCCGGCGGCGGCGTCCTTGCCGGTGGACTTGCCGACCATCGCGGCGTCGCCCTCGACATCAAGCAGGTCGTCGGCGATCTGGAAGGCGCGGCCGAGCGCGGAGCCATATTGGTCGAGGGCATCCCGCTGCGCCGGCGAAGCTTCGCCGAGAACGCCGCCAGCCAGACAGGCGAAGCGCAGCAACGCGCCCGTCTTCATCGCCTGCAAGGTGGTGATCTCGCCTTCTTTCAGCGCCAGCGGACCATCGGCAAACCTTCCCTCGGCCGCCAGGTCCAGCATCTGGCCGCCGACCATGCCGCCGAGCCCGGCGGCGCGCGCCAGCAGACCCACCAGCGCGATGCGAACCGCGGCGCTCGGATGCGTTTCCGGGCGCGACAGAAGGTCGAACGCATAGGTGAGAAGGCCGTCGCCGGCGAGGATCGCCGTTGCCTCGTCGAACTTGCGATGCACGGTCGGCTGGCCGCGCCGCAGTGCATCGTTGTCCATGGCCGGCAGGTCGTCATGGGCGAGCGAATAGCAATGCACGCATTCGAGCGCCGCTCCCACCATCAGGGCACGCTCGCGGCGCACGTTGAACAGGGAAGCGGTCTCGACCACCAGGAACGGCCGCAATCGCTTACCGCCGCCGAGGCTGGCATAGCGCATGGCTTCGACAAGGCGCGCCGGACGCGCAATCTCGCCTTCGACCGGCGTGCCCGCCAGCAGGCGGTCGAGCAGCACCTCCATGTCGGCCGCGGCCGCATTGAGACGGGGCACGAACGCACGGTCCGCGCCCGGTGTCGCCGCCATGCCGGGCACCGCCGCGTTGGGAATATCCGTCGCCATGCCGCTACGATAGCAATCGGATATCGGTCAGGCCAAGGCGCGGCACTAAAGATCGGCGCGATGCTCATCCGATCGGGGGGATGGTGCCCGATCAGCGCCATGGTTCGGCCCTGATGCCGGAACAGGCCGGCTACATTTTGCCGCGAGGCACTGGACAGCCGATGCCGGGACGCGGCAGGAAAAGACCGCGACGCCGACGCCGCGTGCAACCATTGGCCGCCGTCGGATATTAAAACTAGGCCGGAGCGAACCAGGAGCTTCTTCTTCAAGCCAAATTTTCGGTCTAGTTCCGTGGGCCCGATCGGCCGCGGGTTTCTGCAACGTTCCCGATCAGTCGCCGAAGGCGAGAAGTGCGACTTTCGGCAAGGGCCGTCATGCTGCGATCGACTATTGCGCGAATCGTTGATTTCTCCACCCGCCATCGCTGGCCGGTGATCGTCGCCGCGCTCGCCGTTGCGGTCCTGTCGTCGATCTATGCGGCCCGCTATTTCGCCATCGACACCGACATCAACCACCTGCTGTCGACCCACCTGCCCTGGCGCCAGCATGAGATCGCCTTCGAGAAGGCATTTCCGCAGCGCTCCGAGC
>DATFWC010000539.1:0-3767 GCA_035259885.1 Xanthobacteraceae bacterium | reverse complement strand
ATCCAGCCGATGCGCCAGCCGGTCATGCAGAAATATTTCGAGAACGAGTTGATGACGACGGCGCGGTCCGACAGCCGCGCCGCGGTTTCGGCCGGGAACGCGTAGTCGAGCCCGTGGTAGATCTCGTCCGACAGGAAGCGGATCCCGTCGCCTTCCGCCGCGGCGATCAGTTCGGCCAGCGCCTCGGGCCTGATCATCGTGCCGGTCGGATTGGCCGGGCTCGCCACCAGCACGCCGTCGAGCGCCTTCTGCCGATGAATCGCGATCAGCCGCTCGCTGGTGATTTCCCACCGCGTGTCCGCCGTCGTTTCAATCATCACCGGCTCGCACCCGAGCGCGCTGAGGATGTGGCGATACGGCGGATAGCCAGGAGACGCGATGGCTACGCGATCCCCGGGCTCGAACAGGGTCAGGAAGGCGAGGATGAATCCGGCCGACGACCCGGTGGTGACGACGACGCGGGCGGGATCCACCGCGACGCCATAGGCATCGCGGTAGTGCCGGGCGATGCGCGCACGCAGCGACGGCCGGCCCAGGGCTTCCGTATAGGCCAGCCGCCCGGACAGCGCCGCGCGGGCGGCAGCGATCGCGGTTGACGGTGGGGAAGCCGCCGGTTGGCCGACCTCCATGTGGATCACCCGGCCGCCGGCGGCCTCGATGCGGGCCGCCGCCGCCATGACGTCCATGACCATGAACGGGGGCACGTTGCTGCGCGCCGACGGCACGAGCAGGCGTTTCGCCGTTTCCAGCATGGTGAGGTCCTCGTGGCGGCCAACGGCCGCATCCGCCCCGCTGTCGCCGCATTCACGGGGTTCGGTCGTTTGACCTTGGGCGGTCCCTCTGCCTAGGGTCGAGGCGGACGGGAACAGAATTCAGCAATGGCCGGTGACGTGAGACCTATCAGGGCGCGGCGGACGACGCCAGCGCAGAGGATTGTCGCGGGATTGGCTGCGCTGAGCCTGGCTGCGGCAAGCGGTCCTGTGCGGGCCCAGCCGCGCCCGGAAAATGCCGGCCTGCCGATCATCCGCGATGCCGAGATCGAGCAACTCCTGCGCGACTACACGACGCCGGTCCTGCGCGCCGCCGGGCTCGGGCCGCAGAACGTCCAGGTCGTCATCATCAACGACAAGGCCTTCAACGCCTTCGTCATGGACGGCCGGCGCATCTTCGTGAACTCGGGCGCGCTGTTCGAATCGACGACGCCGAACCAGATCATCGGCGTGCTGGCGCATGAGACCGGCCATATCGCCGGCGGGCACCTGGCCAAGATGCGCCAGGAGATGGCCAATGCCCAGACCGCTATGATCCTCGCCACCGTGCTCGGCGTCGGCGCCGTGGTGGCGGGCGCCAAGGGCGGCGCCGGCCAGAGCGCCGGCCAGCTCGGCATGGCCGCGCTGACCGCGCCGCAGGAGATGATCAAGCGGTCGCTCCTCTCCTACGTACGCGCCCAGGAGGAGCAGGCCGACAAGGCGGGCGTGAAGTTCCTCGCCGCCACCGGCCAGTCCGCCAAGGGCATGTACGACACGTTCCGCCGTTTCGCCGACCAGACCATGTTCACGGCGCGCGGCGTCGATCCCTATGTGCAGTCGCATCCGATGCCGATCGAGCGCGTGCGCGCGCTCGAGGAGGTGGCGCGGTCGAGCCCCAACTGGGACAAGAAGGACCCGCCCGAACTGCAGCTCCGCCACGATCTGATGCGCGCCAAGCTCGCCGGCTTCATGGACCGTGGCGACACCATTGCCCGCCGCTATCCCTTGAGCGACACCAGCCTGGCGGCGCGCTACGCGCGCGCCATCTCGGCCTACCGCTTCTCCGACGTGCGCAGCGCCGTGGCGCAGGTCGACGCGCTGATCCAGGCGCAGCCCAACAATCCCTACTTCCACGAGCTCAAGGGCCAGGCGCTCTTGGAGAGCGGCCGCGGCGCGGAGGCAGTTGCGCCGCTGCGCCGGGCAGTCGCGCTGGCGCCGCACGCCCAACTCATACGCGCCATGCTGGCGCAGGCGCTGATCTCCACCCGGGACGCCAAGCACGCCGATGAAGCCATCGGCATCCTGCGCGACGTGCTGATCCACGAGAAGGAGCTGGTCAGCGGCTATCGCGAGCTGGCGATGGCCTATGGCCAGAAGGGCGATCTCGCCCAGGCCGACCTGGCGTCCGCCCAGGCGTCCTTTGCCTCTGGCGACTTCAAGACTGCGCGCGAGCTCGCCGCCCGCGCCAAGACCCGCCTGCCGACCGGTTCGCCGGGCTGGGTGAAGGCCGACGATATCGCCACCTACCGGCCCAAAACCCGGGCGAATTAAGCTTATATTCAGCTCCCGGCGGGCACGTTGACACATCCGTGAGTTGGCACGCCGGCCCGGACAGGCCATAAGCAGCCGGAACAGGATTTAAGGAGATCGCGATGCTTTCGCTCAGGCGCCTCACCGTTGCAGCTGCCGCCTGCCTGGCCATTGGCATGGTGGCGCCGGCCGCGGCGCAAGGCTTTACCGATGCCCAGCGCAGCGAGGTCGAGGGGATCATCAAGGACTACCTGCTGAAGCATCCGGAGATCCTCCAGGAGGCCATGGCCGAGCTGGAGAAGCGACAGCAGGCCGCCGATGCGGAAAAATCCAAGGTCGCCGTGAAGGAGCACAAGCAGCTCCTGTTCAGCTCCCCGCGCCAGGTGACGCTCGGCAATCTGCAGGGCGACGTCACGCTGGTCGAGTTCTTCGACTACAATTGCGGCTACTGCAAGCGCGCCCTGTCCGACCTGATGAACCTGATGAAGGCCGATCCCAAGCTCAAGATCGTGCTGAAGGAATTCCCGGTGCTCGGGCCGGGCTCGGTGGAGGCCGCGCAGGTGGCCACCGCGGTGCGCATGCAGGACCGCACCGGCAAGAAATATCTCGAGTTCCATCAGAAGATGTTGGGCGGCCGGGGCCAGGCCGATCGCGCCCGCGCGCTCGCCGTGGCGAAAGACATCGGGCTCGACATGGCGAAGATCGAGAAGGACATGGCGAGCGACGAGGTGAAGGCGACGTTGCAGGAAAGCATGGAGCTCGCCGACAAGCTCGGGCTCAACGGCACGCCGAGCTACGTGGTCGGGCCCGCCGTCGTGGTCGGCGCGGTCGGCTTCGACGCGCTGAAGGACAAGGTCGAGAGCGCCCGCGCCTGCGCCGCCGCCGCGACGTGCTGATCCTCTTCTTATCCCGGGCGCAGCGCGGCACGCAGTGATGCGCTGCAGACCCGGGACCCCGGTTGGCTGCTGGCGAAAGAACCGGGGTCCCGGATCAGCGGTGCACCGCGCCGCTACCGTTACACAAGCAACGCAAGATTGTCCCGGCGCGCTGCACCGCATCCGGGACGCGCGGCTATCCAGACTTCCCCTTTGCCGGTGAGGTCCCTATAAAGCGGAGCACCTCGGTACCGGCAGCGGCGGCATGGCCACCATCTATGTCATCAACGGCCCGAATCTGAATCTGCTCGGCACGCGCGAGCCTGAGATCTACGGCCACGCCACGCTCGCCGACGTGGAAAAGCTGTGCCGCGCCACCGCCGAGCGCTTCGCGCTCGCGATCGACTTTCGCCAGTCGAACCACGAAGGCGAGATCGTCGACTGGATCCAGGAAGCCGGGCGCGACCAGGCGGCGGGCGTCGTGCTCAATCCGGGTGGCTATACGCACACCTCGGTCGCCATTCACGACGCCATCGCGGCGATCAAGCTGCCAGTGGTCGAGGTCCACATCTCGAATATTTTTGCGCGCGAAAGCTTTCGCCGCAGATCGTAT
>DATFWC010000538.1:0-5555 GCA_035259885.1 Xanthobacteraceae bacterium | reverse complement strand
TGATCGTGGCATTCGGGCTGCTCGTGCAGCATTGGCCCGACACCGCCCGCACGGTGCCCGATGCCGACGACGCCATGCGCCTCGTCCAGGTGCGTGCGTTTCTCGCCGGCCAGAACTGGTTCGATCTGCACGAGGCGCGCATCGCCCCGCCGTTCGGATATGACACGCACTGGTCGCGGTTGATCGATGCCGGTCTTGCGGGCGTCCTTGCGATCCTGCACGGGTTCGCCGATGGGGCCACGGCCGAGCGCCTGCTCGGCGCGCTGTGGCCATTGCTGTGGCTGCTGCCGGCCATGGCCGGCGTGGCGGCGATCGCCTGGCGTCTGGCCGGACGCGAGGCCGCCATCGTGGCATTGCTGCTCGTCCTGATCGGCGAGCCGGCCTTCACGCAATTCCGACCGGGCCGCATCGACCATCACAACGTGCAGATCGCGTTGTCCATCCTGATCCTGGCGTCCGTCGCGTGGAGCGATCGGCGGCAATGGTGCGCATGGGCGGCTGGCGGCCTCACCGGGCTCGCGCTGGGCGTCGGCCTCGAAGGCCTCCCTTACCTCGCGGGCTGCGGCGCCGCCTTGGCGCTGCGCCATGTCGGCGACGCGCGTGCCGCGCCGGCGCTGCGTGCCTACGGCCTCGCCGTTGCGGCCGCCACCCTGGCGGCCTTTCTCGTCAGCGTCGGTCCCGATCGCTGGACACACACCGCCTGCGACGCCATCGCCGTGAATCTGGCCGCGGCCGTCGTGGTGGGCGGGCTTGCTCTCGCGCTTCTGAGTTCATTCCGTTGCGAGAACCGCGCGACGCGGGCGGCCGCGGTTGCAGCCGCAGGAATCGCGACACTCGCTGTCTTCACGGCGGGCGATCCGCGCTGCCTGCGCGGTCCCTATGCCATGATGGATCCGGCCGTCTGGGCGATCTGGCTCGACCACGTGCCCGAGATGCAGCCGCTGCTCCGCCTGTTCGCCACGTCGCCGCTGGTCGCCGCCGCCGTCACGGCATTTCCCGCCGCCGCGCTCGTCGCCGTGCTGCTGTTGGCGAGAGAGCGGGAGCGGCGTCGCGACTTTGCATTTCTCGTCGCCGCTGCCACGCTGGCGCTGGGAGCTGCCACCACCTTCGTCGCCTTGAAAGCCTTCTCCTATGCGATGTGGTTTGCCATGCCGCTGGTCGCGGTGGCGGTGGTGCGGCTGTTCGCAGCTTTCGCGCTGACCACCGCGGCGGCGCGCATGGTCGCCGGGCTGGTGTTGACACCGACGGCGCTGTCCGCCGGCGCCGTCCTTCTGGCGGAAGCGGCCGGCTTCGAGGAGAGGGGCGGCGCGGCCCCGCAGGAGCGCGCCTGCTTCGCGTTCGACAGCTACCGGCCGCTGGCACGGCTTGCCGCGGGCGTTGTCGCGACCAATGTGCGCTACGGTCCGTTCGTCCTGGCGTTGACGCCGCATTCCGTCCTCGCGGCGCCCTATCATCGGCTGTCCGCCGCGATCCTGACCAACCATCATGCCTTGGCGGCCACGCCCGAGGAGGCCCGCGCCGTCCTGCTCGACACGCCGGCGACCTACGTCGTGATCTGCCGCCATGGCAGTCCCCTGGGCTTCGGTGCGGCCGAGCGCACGGACAGCCTGTGGGCGCGGCTTCAGGCCGGCGCGGTCCCGGACTGGCTCGAGCCGGTTGCCGGGACGACGGGCGAGCCGCTGCTGGCGTTTCGCATCAAACGCTGAGGGCCGGCGCGTTTTTCCTGCCGCTTCGGACTCATTCGCCGGCGGCCGTGCAGCCAATTGGCCCCATTCGGCTTACCCGATCTTAATCGATGTTTCTTAAGGTTCGGCGCCCCGATGGGTCAGGAGGGGGAAACATTGAGCCACGCCCTGCGGATCCGCGACGAACTGGAATCCCTGCTGCCGCTCGGGTCCTTCGTCAAGAATCGGTCGATCGCCGTTCTGCTGCCTTGCTACAACGAAGAAGCCACGATCGCCGCCGTGATCGAGAGCTTTCGTGGCGTGCTGCCCGGCGCCACCATCTACGTCTACGACAACAATTCGAGCGACCGCACCGCCGAGGCGGCGGCCGCCGCCGGTGCCGTCGTGCGCCGCGAGCGCTACCAGGGCAAGGGCAACGTCGTGCGGCGCATGTTCGCCGACATCGAGGCCGACGTCTATGTCCTGGCCGATGGCGATCTGACCTATGACGCCAGCGCCGCCGGCCGGCTGGTCGACGCGCTGGTGAGCCAGAACGTCGACATGGTGGTCGGCGTCCGCGTCGCTTCGGGCCGCGCCTTCCGTCCCGGCCACCAGTTCGGCAACCAGCTGTTCAACCGCGTCGTCACGCATCTGTTCGGCAACGGTTTCACCGACATCCTGTCAGGCTATCGCGTGGTGTCGCGGCGCTTCGCCAAATCCTTTCCGGCCGCGTCGTCGGGATTCGAGATCGAGACCGAGCTGTCCGTGCATGCGCTCGATCTCAAGCTGGCGACTGCCGAACTCCCGCTGCCCTACGGCGAGCGGCCGGAGAACTCCAAGAGCAAGCTCAAGACCTACCATGACGGCGCGCGCATCCTGTTCAGCATCCTCATGATGTACCGCGCGCTGAATCCGTTTCAGTTCTACGGCGCCATCTTTCTCATGCTGCTCACCGTCGCGTTGGGGCTCGCCGCCCCGGTCTTCATCACCTACGTGGAGACCGGTTTGGTCCCGCGCCTGCCGACCGCCGTCATGGCGGCGAGCATCATGCAGCTCGCCTTCATGAGTCTGGCCTGTGGCATCATCATCGAGGCGGTCAGCGCCAGCCGGCGCGAGTTCAAGCGCATGCGCTATCTCGACATCCCGGCGCCGGGCGCCAACCGCCCCGACGCAATCGGTCCTGCGGAGTCGGTGCGATGACCGCGCTGCAATACACGGACGAGAAATATTACCAGGCGGTGGCGCCGCGCTCGCTGAGCGAGCGTCTCATGGTCATGGCGCGCGACCGCATCTATGCGGATTTCCTGCGCTGCTGCCGGCCCGGACCTGACGACACCATTCTGGATGTCGGGGTCTCCGACGTGGTCAACGACGCGGCCAACATGATCGAGCGCAAGTACCCGCATCCGGAGCGGGTCACCGCCGCCGGCTTGGGCACTGCCGAAGATTTTCGACGCGTCTTTCCGGCCGTGACCTATGTGCGCATCGAGGCCAACCGCAGGCTGCCGTTTGCCGACCGGTCGTTCGACATCGCGACCTCCAATGCCGTGCTCGAGCACGTGGGCAGCCATGGCAACCAGCTCGCCTTCGTGGCCGAGCTGCTGCGCGTCGCCAAAAAAGTCTTCATCAGCGTGCCGCACCGCTACTTCCCGGTCGAGCATCATACGGCGATCCCGCTGCTGCATTTTCACGACGGCAGCTTCGCGTACGCCTGCCGCTGGCTCGGCAAGTCGGAGTGGACCGAGGAACGCAACCTGATCCTGATGACCCGACGCCGCCTGCGCGGCCTCGTTCCTCCGCACCGCGACGCCGTGATCGGCGCGACCGGCATCCCGCTCGGGCCCTTCAGCTCGAACCTGTTCCTCTTTTTCGCGGCCGCGCCGCAATGAGCGTCGCGATCGACGCGCATTCCGGCCAGCGGCTCGGCCGGGCCGAGTGGGCAGGCGTCGCCCTGCGCGTTCTCTGTGTCGTTGCGCCGCTGGCGCTGCTCCTGCCGTGGATGGCGCAGTTCTACTGGCCGGAGGCCAATGGGCTCGACGTCGCCGGCTACCAGATCGGGCGCGACTTCATCAACGTCTGGTCGGGGCCGCAGCTCGCCTTCGGTGGCAAGCTCGCTGTCCTGTTCGACCTGCGCAACTACCACGCCGCCATCGGCGAACTGTTCGGCCAGCCGCTGCGCTTTCACAATTGGGGCTATCCGCTGTTCACGTTGCCGGCGTTCTGGCCGCTGGCGCAGCTGCCCTACTTCGCGGCGCTGGCGGTGTGGACCGTCGGCCTGTTCGCGATCTTTGCCGCCGTGACGCTGTCGCAGATGGACCCGCGCGATCGCATCCCGGCGCTGGTCGTGCTGTTCCTCGCCCCGGCCTGCCTCATCAACACGATCGGCGGCCAGAACGGCTTTCTCAGTGCGGCGCTTCTCATCGGCGGCGTCCTGTGTATCGACCGCCGCCCGATCCTCGCCGGCATCCTGTTCGGGTGTCTCACCTTCAAGCCGCACCTCGGCCTCATCCTGCCGTTTGCGCTGCTGGCGCTGCGCGTGTGGCGGGTGATCGCCGCCGCGGTAGCGACCGCCGTCGTGCTCGTCGCCTGGTCGGTGCTGCTGTTCGGGATCGAGCCCTGGCGCCAATACGTCGAGGTCGCCGGCGCGCATCAGGTGCGCCTGCTCGAGTGCTTCTGCGGCTTCTATACGACCATGATGGTGTCGGGGGTCGCCGGCGCGCGCACGTTCGGACTGAGCTATGCGGCGGCGCTGAACATTCAGCTCGTCCTGTCGGTCGCGGTGATCGCTGCCGCCACCTGGGCCGTGATGTGCACGTCCGATCCGCGCCGCCGCGCCTTCGTGCTGGCCAGCGCCGCGCCGCTCGTCGCGCCCTATGCCTTCAATTACGATCTCACGGCGCTCGCGGCGGTCCTGCTCTGGCAGCTCTACCGGCCCCAGCCGTTGGGCCGCGTGCGTACCGCGGTCGTGTTCCTCGGTTGGACCGCGCCCGCTCTGCCGATGTACCTGGCCGTGGCCGAATGGGGGCTGACGCCGTTCGTGCTGGCGGCAGTCTTTGCGTTGAGCGTCCATGACGCGGTCGGCGATCGCGCGGTCGGCCACCAGGAGCCTGCCGCCCGCCCGGCAGCAGCTTGAAACGATGCTCGCCATGTCTATGCCTCGCCAACCGCATTTCGCCCTGATGCTGGTCGCGGCCTGGCTCCTCGTCGTGCTGCAGCTCGTCATGCAGGACTGGTCGTCGCTCACCGTCGTGATCGGCGATTCGGACGATGCAATGCGCCTGGTCCAGGTCCACCGCTTCCTCGCCGGCCAAGGCTGGTTCGATCTGCACGAGGCGCGCATTGCCCCGCCGCTCGGCTACGATTCCCATTGGTCGCGCCTGATCGACGCCGGGCTCGTCGGCCTGTTCCTCGCCTTCCGGACCATCGCCGACGCGGCGCTCGCCGAGCGTCTGATGCTCGCCGTGTGGCCGGTGCTGTGGCTCGTTCCGACCATTGGCGCCGCGGCCGCGGTGGCGTGGCGGCTGGGCGGGCGCGAGGCGGCGCTGGTGGTGCTGTTGCTGGCGGTGCTGGGCGTTCCCGGATGGAGTCAGTACCGGCTCGGCCGCATCGACCATCACAATGTGCAGATCGCGCTCGCACTGCTCGCCGTCGCCACCACCGTGTGGTCGGACCGCGTGCGCTGGGCCGGCGGCGCGGCCGGCGCCGCGACCGGCCTCGCCCTGGCGATCGGCCTCGAGGGCATGCCGCTGCTGGCACTGTGCGGCACCGCCTTGACGCTGCGCTACATGCTCGATGCTGATGCGGCGCCGGCGCTGCGCCACTATGGATCGTCGCTCGCCGTCGGCGCGCTGGCGGCGTTTCTCGTCACCGTGCCGCCCGAGCACTGGGGGC
>DATFWC010000537.1:0-2135 GCA_035259885.1 Xanthobacteraceae bacterium | reverse complement strand
CGACATTTCCAGCGTCCAGCTCGCGGCACCCGTCGTGCGCGGCACCGCCCAGGTCGTCACCGGCAATCGCAACTGGTCGACCATGCTGGTCGGCGGCAATAACGATTTCCTCGAAGCACGCGAATGGGCACTTGAGCGCGGCCGTACCTTTTCACGCGAGGAGAGCGATGGCGCAGGGAAGGTCGTCATTCTCGGCCGCGCCGTTGCCGATGCACTGTTCGACGCCGCCGAACCAGTCGGCGAAACCGTTCGGGTGCAGATGACGCCGCTCACCGTCATCGGCGTGCTCGGCCGCAAGGGGCAGAATACGCAAGGTTCCGATCAGGATGATCTGGTGATCGTGCCGTTGTCGACGGCGAAAAACCGCATCCTCGGTACCAACCATGCGAGCTCGCGTGCGGTCGGTGCGATCGTGACGAAGATCCGCGAGGGCGAGGATCTCAGCGGTGCGGAAGCGCAGATCCGCGATCTGCTGCGCCAGCGCCACCGGCGCACCGCGGACCAGGACGACGACTTCTCGAGTCGCAACCTCGCCGAAATCATGGAACGGCGCGACGCCTCGGCCCGTACCCTGACGCTGCTGCTCGCCGCCGTTGCCGGCGTATCGCTGCTGGTCGGCGGCATCGGCGTCATGAACGTCATGCTGGTATCGGTGACCGAGAGAACGCACGAGATCGGCCTGCGGGTGGCGCTGGGGGCGCGCGCGCGCGACATCCTGCTGCAGTTTCTCTTCGAGTCGGCGACACTCTCCGGCATTGGCGGCGCGGTCGGGATGGCCCTGGGCATTGCGCTCGCCGTTATCACCGCGCGGCTTGCCGGTTGGCCGACGGTCATCCGGCCGGAAGCGCTCGTACTCTCGGCGGGCTGCAGCATCGCAATCGGGGTGTTCTTCGGCTTCTATCCGGCGCGGCGCGCCGCATCGCTGCAGCCGGCGGTGGCACTCCGGCACGAATAAGGTCATGCGGCCCCAAGAGCTGCGCCGTCCGGGGTAATGGTCGGAGGATGCAGGACCGGGGAAAGCCGCCACGGGGCGGGCGCCTCCGCCGTCACATCGTCTTGGCGAAACGCAGGGCGGGCAAAACTGCGCTGTTGCGCCGTGCCCAGGCGAGCTTTGCCCATCCTGCGACTCCCATGGACAACGCGCGGCGCCGCCGTACTATCGGCGGACAGGGAGAAAACGCCAGGGAGGCTTCAATGCTTTGCGCCACGAGACGTGCCCTCCTCATCGCGATCGCCGCCGTTGTTTGCGGGCTCGCCGCGCCGGCCGGGGCGCAGCAGGTGATCACGCTGCACGGCGCGGTCCAGTTCAACGACGACCATGCCTTCAACAAGGCGCTGCTCAAGTTCGAGGAACTGGTCAAGCAGCATTACGGCAAGCCGATCAATTTCGTGCTGCACCGGAACAGCGAGCTCGGCCTGGAGAAGGACTACTTCGCCTACATGAACCAGGGAATTTCGGTCGACTATGGCATCGTGTCGCCCGCCCATATGTCGACCTTCTCCAAGGCCGCGCCGTTCATCGACGCTCCGTTCCTGTTTCGCGATCTCGACCACTGGAACAAGGTCCTCGACCAGGACGTGCTCAAGCCGATCGCCGACGAGATCGCACAGAAGGCCGACGTCATGCTGATCGGCTATGCGGGCGGCGGCGTGCGCAACATCTTCGTCAACAAGCCGGTCCGTAACCTCGCCGAGATGAAGGGGCTCAAGGTGCGCGTGCAGGGAGCGCCGATCTGGAGCCGGACCTTTGCGGCGATCGGCATGTCGCCGACCGTGATCGCCTACAACGAGATCTACAACGCCATTCAGAACGGCGTGATCAGCGCCGGTGAAAACGAAGCGGCAGGCGTCGAGCAGATGAAATTCTTCGAAGTCGGGCCCAACCTGTCGATGACCGAGCATGCCATCACGATCAGGCCGATCTGCTTCTCCGGCAAGACGTTCAGAAAGCTGCCTCCGGATCTGCAGCAGGCGGTGCTCAAGGCCGGCAAGGAGGCGGGCGCCTATGGACGGCAGGTCGAATCGTCGGAGGATGCCGGCAAGCTCGAGGCGCTGGAGAAGGCCGGCAAATTGAAGCGCATCCCGTTCGCCGATCGCGCGGAGATGAAGAAGCTGGTCGATCCGGTGATGGCGGC
>DATFWC010000536.1:0-4100 GCA_035259885.1 Xanthobacteraceae bacterium | reverse complement strand
TCGCATTCGGTCAGCCGGAATTCTCCCGTCGAGATGTCGATCCAGGCGAGCGCGAACAGGCTCGTGTCGGCCGACGCCCGCGCCCGCGCGATCGCCGCGAGGTAGTTGTTGCGGGTGGCGTCGAGCAGCGTGTCCTCGGTGAGCGTGCCGGGCGTCACCAGGCGCACGACATCGCGCTTGACCACGCTCTTGGCGCCGCGCTTCTTGGCCTCGGCTGGATCCTCGAGCTGCTCGCACACGGCGACGCGATGGCCGAGCTCGATCAGCCGGTGCAGGTATTCGTCGGCGCGCTCCACCGGCACGCCACACATCGGGATGTCCTTGCCGAGATGCTTTCCGCGCTTGGTGAGCATGATGCCGAGCGCGCGCGACGCGACCTCGGCGTCGTCGAAGAACAGCTCGTAGAAATCGCCCATGCGGTAAAACAGCAGGTAGTGCGGGTTGGCCCGCTTGATCTCGATGTACTGCTCCATCATCGGCGTGATGCGGCCGGCCTCGCCCGTGGCGGCATCGCCATTGGCGACGGGCGCGCCGTTCCGGTCGGACGTCTCTTCTGCAACGGCAGGGCGAGCGGTCGTCATGGCGCCGACCTTTAGCAGAAGGCGCGCGGGCTTTCACCGGCCGTGCCCGGCCTGTGCGTAACCTTTGGCACGCGGCCTGCCGGAAAAAGGCTAGCGCTTCAGGCGCGCCAGCTTGGTGCGTGCCGCTTTCTGGTCGGGCTTGACCTTGGCGAGGTGCTTCGTGGCCTTGCCTTTCTTGGCGAGCATCTTCTTGCCCTTGTGCTTCTTGGCCTTGAGCGACGCCTCGTAGCGCGTGCAGGCCTCGAACTCGGCGCGCCGCAGCTGCTTGAGCTCGGCGTCGGTCGGCTCGCGGAAGAACTCGTGGCGTCCGGCCTTGGCCACCGGCACGAACTCGCGGCGGAAGCGGCACTCGTTGCGGTCGGGCGTCAACTCGGCATTCATGTAGTAGCGGATGAGGTCGTGCGGCCCTTCGTTACGGCCTTCCATCTCGTCGCGCGCAACGGCGGCAGACATCTGCCACAGCGGTCCTCTTTTCCTCGTCGTGCGCCGCTCCGGCGGAAGGCAGGCGAAGGAAAATTGGCAGACGCCGTTGACCTGATGGAACACGACGCCGCAAATGGTCGGACCGCCCCAGATGCGCCGGTTGGCCTTGGCGCGCTCGCCGATGACGCGGGCGATATAACGCAGGCCGTCTTCGGTCTCGCCGGTGGAACCGCCTTCGAAGAAGATCGCGAGCGTCATGCAGTAGAACTCGGACTCCGCCACGATGTCCTGATTGGACAATGACGGATCGACCTCCAGCCGCGCCTCGTCCTGAGGCACATGGATCGCCTGTGCCGGCGCCGACCACAGCGCAGCGGCGAGCGCCGCCACGCTGACCAGCGAACGATGCATCACGCCCCCTCCCCGATTCGCCTGTCCCTCCTCGTGGGGAAGCTATCGGGTTTGCGCGCCTGTGAAATCTTCTCCTGGGACTGATCGGGCAAATCAGGCCGCCTGCGTGGCTTTTCGGTTACAGCGCCGGATGGACGGCGCGCCGCGCCGGCGGCCATGCGTCGCCAGCAAGTGCTCCATGCGTTGCGGCGGGACAGCGATGATGCTGGGATTTGGCCTGAAGCCGAACCAAGCCTCAGGCGCGGACCGATGCGTCCCCAGCCATCACCCGGAGGAAAGCCCCATGACCACGCGGAGAGATGTCCTGACAGGCGCCGCTGCGAGCGGCATCGTCTTCTGCACGTGCGGCCTGCTCGAGCGGGCACACGCCCAGACCCCCCACCGCGGCCTGCCGGTGACGGTCAACGGCCGGCGGGTCAAGACCATCGACGTGCACACGCATTGTCAGTTCCGTGAGGCGAACGCCCTCATGGGCGACGAGGCCGAGCGGGTGGTGCCGCAGGTCAAGGGCGCCAAAGAGCACTTCATCGTCGTCGCCGACCGGCTCAAGGCCATGGATGCCATGGGCATCGACATGCAGATCCTGTCCGTCAACCCGTTCTGGTATCGCAAGGACCGCGAGACCGCGGAAAAGATCGTGACGCTGCAAAACGAAAAGCTGGCCGAGTTGTGCGCCGCGCATCCCAACCGCTTCGGCGCGTTTGCCTCGCTGACGCTGCAACATCCCGACCTGGCGGTGCAGCAGCTCGAAACCGCGGTGAGGAAACAGGGCCTGCGCGGCGCCGCGGTCGGCGGCAGCGTGCTGGGCGAGGACTTTTCCGAGCCCCGATTTCACCCGGTGTGGGCAAAGGCGGAAGAAATCGGCGCCGTGCTGTTCATCCACCCGCAGAGCACGCCCGAGCTGGCCAGGCGCTTCAAGGGCAGCGGCTGGCTGTCGAACACGATCGGCAACCCGCTCGACACGACCATCGCGCTGCAACACCTCATCTTCGAGGGCACGCTCGACCGCTTCCCCGGGCTGAAGATCATCGCGGCGCATGGCGGCGGCTATCTCGCATCCTATGCGGCGCGCTCCGACCACGCCTGCTTCGTGGCGCCGCACAACTGCAATCCCGATATCGTGCTGAAGAAGAAGCCGAGCGAATATCTGAACCAGCTCTATTTCGACGCCCTCGTGTTCACGCCGGAAGCGCTGCGCCACCTGGCGGCGCAGGTGGGCTCGAGCCAGATCGTGCTCGGCAGCGATCATCCGATCCCGTGGGAGCAGCACCCGGTCGACCACGTGTTCGCCACGACCACGCTCTCGGATGATGAAAAGGTCGCGATCCTCGGTGGCAATGCCGCGCGCCTGTTCGGCATCGGCACATAGGCCCTCGGGATTCGACAGCGCGGCGAGGACGCGATGCCCCACGACGTGCATCTGGTCGGCAGCGTGCCGCTCGCGAATGCCGAGGAGGTTTTTACGACCGTCAGCGCCGCGCTCGGGCCACGGCTCAAGCGCATTCCCGACGGCGAGACGGGCGCGCGCAGCGACTGGATCACCTGGCTCGAGCCTGAGTTCGCCGACAATCCGGCCCTGGAGAAATCCGACCAGGTGTTCCGCCTGCACGCGCAGGGGACGCCGCGCGTGCGCTACCGGCTCAAGCCGGGCCGGTCGATCGACGACGTGCGCTTTGCCAATCTGCACTATGCGGATATTGCCAAGGAATCCTATGCGGTCTTCCGCCGGCTGAAAGCGGCGGGAAAAATTGCTGCCGCAACGCGCTTCCAGGTCGACCTGGTGCCGGCGCATTCGGTGCTGTGGCTGTTCCTGGTCGACGAGCTCACCGCCGCAATCGATCCGATCTACAACGCGGCGGTGCGGCGCGAGATCGACAAGATCGCGGCAGCAATCCCACGCGACGAGCTTGCCATCCAGTTCGACGTGGCGTCGGCGGTGTTCGCGCGGCTGCAACGTGAGGAGGTGAGCGCCTACGGCCGCACCAAAGACGAGATGCAGGCGCGCTTCAGCGCGATCCTGATCGAGCTTGGCAACCATGTGCCGGCCGGTATCGAGCTCATGTTCCACCTCTGCTACGGCGACTCGAACCATCGCCACGTGGTCGAGCCGACCGACATGGGTGACATGGTCGAGTTCACCAACCGGCTGGTGCGCGGCCTGAAACGTCCGATCGACCTCGTGCACATGCCGGTGCCGCGCGACCGTTCGGACGATGCGTACTTCGCGCCGCTGCGCGACCTGGCGCTGCCGCGCGAGACGCAGCTCTGCCTCGGCCTCGTCCACTACACCGACGGCGTCGAGGGAACGAAACGGCGGCGCGCCACGGCGCGCCGTCACGCCCAGAAGTTTGCCATTGCCACCGAGTGCGGCTTCGGGCGCCGCGACCCCAAAACCATTCTCGAGCTGCTGCGCATCCATGCGCAGGTCGCCGAGCTCGATTGAGTCTGCCGGCGATCCGCCTTCCGCACAGGAGCGTTTTCACCTATCGTTGCCGTGAGGCCGCCACGCAAACGAGAGGGAGGGAAAGACATGTCACGATTGTTGCAAGGACTGCCGGCTGCTGCGCTCACCCTTGCTGCCGTGATTGGAGGCGCCGCGACGGCGCAGGCGCAGGGACTGGTGCAGACACAGAAACTGTCGGCGCCGCTTGCCAACGAGCTCGTCGGTGAATCGGTCGCGCAATG
>DATFWC010000535.1:0-4046 GCA_035259885.1 Xanthobacteraceae bacterium | reverse complement strand
CCGGGCAGCGCCACCGACGTGACGGCGCGCCTCTATGCCGAGCGGCTGTCCGAGCGCTGGGGCAAGCCGGTCGTGGTGGAGAACCGTCCCGGGCCGGACGCCCTCGTTGCCGTGTCGGGCTTCATCGGCGCGCGCGACGAGCACACCCTGCTGTTCTCGTTCGGCGGCCCCGTCACCATCAACCCGGTGGTGCACGAAAAACTTCCCTACGATCCCGAGCGCGACCTCGTGCCGATCGTCTCGGCCTCCGACTCGTTCATTGCCGTTGCCACGACGGCAACGCTCAACATCGACTCGGTCGCCGCGCTGGTGCAGCGCGCCAAGGCCGAGCCGGGCAAGCTCAACTGGGCCGCCACAGCCGGCCTCCCGCAGTTCGGCTTCGCCGGCTTTGCCAAGGGCGCCGGCCTCGACATGGTGCAGGTGTCCTATCGCGATTTCGCGCCGGCGCTGCAGGACCTCGGCGAGGGCCGCATCAGTGTCGTGGCCACCGGCCTAGTGCCGCTGCTGCCGCTGCGACAAGCCGGCAAGGCGCGCATCGTTGCCGTCACCAACCGCACGCGCTCGCCCGCCGCGCCCGACATCCCGACCGCCACGGAGGCCGGCTATCCCGATCTCGGCGTCGACGGCTTCCAGGGCTTCTTTGGCTGGCGCGACATGCCCGACGCGCTGCGCGACCGTATCGCCGCCGACGTTCGCGCGGTGGCGGCCGATCCGGCGCTGGCCGAGCGCCTCAACGCCATCGGCCAGGCCGTGCGCGTCGGCACCACGCAGGACTTCGTCGCCATGATCACGGAGCAGCGGGGCAAGATCGCGCGCATCGCAAAAGCCATCGGGGTCAAGCCGCAACCGTGAACATTGTCTTGGCGGGACAGAAACCCTAGCCTTGGCGCCACGAGGGGGCACTGGGAGGGTGTCATGCGCACGCTGGCCGCGCGGGCAACGGCTTTCGCCTCGTTCGCCGCGCTCATTTTCTTAGCAATGTCGTTGCCGGCCCAGGCACAGGCCTGGCCGCAGCGGCCGGTGAAATTCATCGTGCCGTTCGGGCCGGGCGCCGGCGTCGATATCGGCGCGCGGCTGGTCGCTGACCGGTTGCCGGCGCGCTGGGGCAAGGCGGTGATCGTCGAGAACCGGCCCGGCGCCGACGGCCTGGTGGCGATCCAGGCGTTCGTCAGCGCGGACGACGACCACGTCCTCCTGTTCAGCCCCTCGAGCTCGTTCACGGTGCATCCGTTCCAATACGAGAAGCTGCCCTATGCGCCGGCCGACCTCGCCCCGATCGCGCGGCTGTCCAACACGATCCTGGCGGTCGGCGTCCCGGAATCGCTGCAGCTTGCGACGGTCAAGGACTTCGTGGACCGGGCGCGGGCCGAGCCGGGCAAGTTCAACGCCGCCCTCGTCCCGGGATTGACCGAGTTCACGTTCGACTATTTCGTCCACAACGCCGGCATCGCGGTCACCAAAGTTCCCTACCGCAACATCGTCCAGGCGGCGACCGACGTGGGCGAAGGGCGCGTCCAGATCATGATGTCGTCCTACGCCATCCTGCAGCCGCAGGCGCAGGCCGGCCGCATCAAGGTGCTGGCGGTGAACGGCCGCACGCGCGCCCCGATCCTGCCCGACGTCCCGACCGCCGCCGAGGCCGGCTTCCCGTCCCTGGAAATGGAAGGCCTCGTCGGCCTGTTCGGTCCGTCCAGCATGCCGGCGGAACTGCGTCAGCGCATCGGCGCCGATATCGCGGCGATTGCCGCCGATCCGGAGATCGGCGCCCGTCTCGCCGCCACCGCCCAGGTGGCCAATCCGGGCGGACCGAGCGAACTCGCCGCCGCCGTCGAGGACCAGCGCGCGCACGTCGCCCATATCGCCAAGACGCTGGGCATCAAGCCGAAGCAGTGAGGGACAGCCGGGAAACGCGAGCGAGGGCCGCTGTTTCTCACCCCTTCTGCCGCGCCTTGATCTCGTCGAACCGGGACAGCGCGCGCTCGAACTTGTCGTTGAAGAGCCACATCGCGTCGAGAATTTCGCGATAGGTGGCGGACGTCTTCGCCCTGTCGGCGCGTCCGAAGGTGAAGACGCTGTTGTTGCGCAAATATCCCATGATCCTCGGGTCGGAAATGCGATAGCTGAGCACGTTGCCTGAGCTGAGAGCGGACTTGGTCGGGCTGGGAATGATCTGGATCAGCTCGAACAGCTTCATCTGATCGATCGGATCCGGCAACGCTTTCACGATTGCCGGTATTTGCCCGAAAAGATCGGCGTGCGCGTTCACGAGGGCGTCTTTCACGGCGGTCCAGTGATTGAATCGACGATCCAGATTGCCAACCCGCGCCTCCTCTCTGTCGTCGCGGGCGATCAGGGCCGGATCGAAGGCTGCAATCGACCGTCGCATCGCCGCCCATTTCGCTTGACCGTTCCTGGCCTCGGACATGCCGGTCTGAAAACTTCCCTTGTACTTGTTCGAGCGCGCATTGCCGATGTTTTGATTGCCATTCGTCTCGGCAAAGAACAGGCCCAGGCTGATGCGACCTGCCACGTCGGCCCGTGTGGCATCGAGGCCCCTGGCGCGCGCAATGGCGGTTCCCAGGCGGACGACATCTTCGAACGGCGTATCCGAGTTTTGCGCATTGGCGGGCGGTGCCTGCATGACGGCAAAGAGATTCGTGTATTCATCGAGCAGCGGCTCGTTATCGGCATCGAAGTACGCCGGAGGAATGCCGAACTTGTTCGGCCGTCCGATACGCGATGGAAACAGGTTGGTGAGATCCCTATACGTGCTGATCATGTTGTTGCGGGCAAGATAAAGTGCCTGCCCCGGCAAATTCGGCAACGGCTGCTTCGCATCAATCTGCGCGCGCCGCTGTCGCAAGATCGATTTGAAGTCGCTCACCGCCTCATTGTACGCGCTGAGCGCGTCCGGCTGCGATTGCGGCTGTGCCTGCGCGGACGAACTGAGCACCAAGAACAGCCCGCAAGCGAGAGCTGCCGCACGCGTGGCCAGCCAAATCGCGCGGCGCGGCGCGCCCCGATGACGGGGGCGTCCTGAGCGGCATTTTTTGGCTGCTGCGGTCAGGTCGCTCTCTTCCAGGCAGTGGAATGGCAGGAGCCCGCTCGGACTACTCCGCCGCCGTGCGTCCTGCGCCGACGGCGCCGTAGCGGCGCTCGATGTAGTCGATCACCATCTGCTTGAAGTCGGCCGCCACGGTTGGGCCGCGCAGGGTGGCGACCTTCTTGCCGTCGATGAACACCGGCGCCGCCGGCTGCTCGCCGGTGCCGGGCAGCGAAATGCCGATGTCGGCGTGCTTGGATTCGCCCGGGCCGTTGACGATGCAGCCCATGACGGCGACGTTGAGGCCCTCGACGCCGGGATAGCGCGCCTTCCACTCGGGCATCGACGTCACGATGAAGCCCTGGATCTCCTGCGCGAGCTCCTGGAACGTGGTCGAGGTGGTGCGGCCGCAGCCCGGGCACGCCGCCACCAGCGGCACGAAGATGCGGAAGCCCATGGTCTGCAGCAGCTCCTGTGCGACCTTCACTTCCAGCGTGCGGTCGCCGCCCGGCTCGGGCGTGAGCGACACCCGGATGGTGTCGCCGATGCCCTGCTGCAGCAGGATGCCCATGGCGGCCGAGGAGGCGACGATGCCCTTGCTACCCATGCCGGCTTCGGTGAGGCCGAGGTGGAGCGCGTAGTCGGAGCGCTTGCCGAGCTCCTCGTACACGGCGATGAGATCCTGCACGGCCGACACCTTGGCCGACAGGATGATGCGGTTGCGCGGCAGCCCGATCTCCTCCGCGCGGGCGGCCGACAGGAGTGCCGACTGCACCATGGCTTCGCGCGTCACTTCGCGCGCGTCCTTCGGATTGGCGGAACGCGCGTTCTCGTCCATCAGCCGCGTCAGCAGCTCCTGGTCGAGCGAGCCCCAGTTGGCGCCGATGCGCACCGGCTTGCCGTGGCGGATCGCCGTCTCGACGATGGCGCCGAACTGGCGGTCCTTCTTCTCCTTGAAGCCGACATTGCCGGGATTGATGCGGTACTTGTCGAGCGCCTCGGC
>DATFWC010000534.1:0-10815 GCA_035259885.1 Xanthobacteraceae bacterium | reverse complement strand
TTGCCTGATCAAAAGGTGGGTGGCCCCGCCTCCCTGGGCCACCCACCGTTCGAGAACCGGCTCGAAACTTCCGCACCCTCGAGAAACCATCATGATCGTAATGCGTACGCTTTCGAAGGGAGCTGCGAGCGGCATCGCGTCCTTCTTGGCAATGGCCACGCTGCTCGCGCCGACCCCGCCGGGTTTCGCTACGCAAGACGAAGCCTCAAGCGCCATCACCAGCAACGGCGTCACGGTGGAATTCGCGGCACGCGCCATCGGGCCAGGCCAAGACGGCAACAAGATCGTGGCCGGCCAGGACGTCGAGCTTCGCTTCAAGCTCACCGATGCCGTTGGTGCGACCGCCATCTCCAATGCCCGCGCGGCGATCTGGATCGACGCCCGCAAGAAAACCGGCTTCATGATGCAGAAGCCGGGCGACGCCGACGGCGCGTGCCGGGAAAAGATCGCCGCCTTTTTGCAGGGCGGCTTGTCCTATCGTCCGGATGTCGATCTCAACTCCTGGTACATTCTGGCGCTGAACAGCAAGGCCAGCATCAGCGTCATCGACCCGTTGCGCGGCTACGGCGGCCAGAGGATCGTCACGCTGATCGGGCTCAACAGCCCGGGCGAGGATTGGGTGATGGGCCGCGACGGCCGCTCCCTCTTCGTTGCACTTGCGGCGAGCGACGAAGTCGCCGTGATCGACACGGCGACTTGGAAGGTCGCCACCAATATCCAGGTCGGCCGCAACCCCGTGCGTCTCGCGCTGCAGAGCGATGGACGTTATCTGTGGGTCGGCCATGACGGCGGCGTCGCGGTTATCGACGCCGAACGGCGCGCGGTGGTGCAGGATGTCACCACCGGCGCCGGCCGTCATGACATCGCGTTGGGCAACGGCGACCTGGCGGCGTTCGTCAGCAATCCGGCTGAAGGGACGGTGTCTCTGATCGACGTGGCCACGCTGAAGATCGTCGCGACAGTCGCGGTCGGCGGCAATCCCGGCGCCATTGCCTACTCGCCGCTGGCCAACATGGCCTACGTGGCGGACGCAAAAAACGGCGTCATTTCCGCGATCGATACCGCCCGCCGCGAGGTCGTCGCGAAGATGCAGGCGAAACCGGGGCTCTATGCGCTGCGGTTCACCGCGGATGGACGGTGGGGATTCTCCGCCAATCCGCTGGCGAACGAAGTCGTCGTCCTCGACGCATCGACCAACCGCATCGCCAACCGCATCGACATCGACGGCGCACCGGACCAGGTCTCGTTCGGTGCAAAGTTTGCATTCGTGCGCGCGACCGAGAGCTCGGACGTGAGTCTCATCGCACTCGACACTCTCGGCAAGCAGGAGCCGGCCGTCGTCAAGGCAATCGCGAGCGGTCAGCAGGCGCCGCTTGCCGATAGCTCCAGCCTGCCGGCGACCGCGCCGGTGATCGTGCCGACGCCAGACGAGGGCATGGTGCTCGTCGCCAATCCGAGCGACAAGGCGATCTACTTCTACGCCGAGGGCATGAACGCGCCGATCGGCACTTTCAATAACATGGGGCGCGAAATGCGGGCGGTTCTCGCCCTCGACCGCAGCCTGCGCGAGACCGCACCCGGCGTCTACACCGGCTATCTGCGACTGCCCGGCGACGGCGACTATGACGTGGCGTTTCACATGAGCTCACCGCCGGTCACGCACTGCTTCACCGTCTCGGCGGCGCCGGATCCGGCTCTCGCCAGGTCGGCGAAGCCATACCGTCTCGAATTTCTCGCCGAGGATCGCAATTTTGCCGCCGGCGACACCGCGCGCGTGCAGTTCCGGCTGGTCGATCCGAGGACCGACACGCCGATCTCCGACGTCACGGATCTCGAAGTCCAGACCTTCCTGGTGCCGGGAACCTGGCGGGTGCTGCGGCCGGCGAGATCGCTGGGCAACGGCATCTACGAAATGGCGATCGAGCTGCCGCAACCGGGCGTCTACTACCTGCACGTGGCCAGCCGATCACTGCGCGCCCGCTACAACGACATGCCGTCGCTGGTGCTGCGGGCGCGCGAATCCCGCGAAAAAGGTTAGCCAGATGAGCACAGTCATGGGAAAGAGTCAGGTCTTCCTGGCGGCGACGCTTGCAGCTGCGGCGCTGCTCGGCGAGATGCGGCCGGCAGCCAGCCACGACGCGCATCATCACGCGACATCGGCGGACGCCAAGCCTCAGGCCGCGCGCGTGACGTTGCAGGACATCGCGCTCGTCGATTTCGACGGGAAGGCGGTGCGCTTCAGGAGCGAAGCCGTCGGCAACCGGATCGTCGTGATCGGGTTCATCTATACGAGCTGCACGACCATTTGCCCGGTAACCTCGGCGATCTTGGGCGACGTGCAAAAACGCCTCATGGAGCGGCTCGGTGAGCGGTTCGGGCGCGACGTTCAGCTCATTACGCTGACGGTCGATCCGGCGACCGACACGCCGGAACGGCTGAAGGACTACGCCGCGAACTTCGGCAGCCCTGCAGGCTGGATCTGGCTCACCGGCGACAAGCCGAAGGTCGACAGGGTGCTCGCCGGCATGGGTGCCTACGCGGCCGACTTCACCCGCCACTCCGGCGCGGTGCTGGTCGGCGATGCGCGGACCGGCGACTGGATACGCTTCTACGGCATCCCTAACGCACCGGACATCGCCGACCGGGTCGAGCAACTGCTCGCTGCGCGCAAGCCAGCCAACCTCACCGAGAGGAAATGAGCCATGCGGAAAATATCGCCGGTTGCGGGCCTTCTCGTCGCGCTTTCACCCATTGCGTCGGCTGCTCACGACCATGGCAGCCCTTCGCCGGGGGCTAGCGCGCTGCAGGAGCCGGGGATGCAGTCCCTGCGGCAAGAGAAGGCCCGCAGCTACTTCACCGATTTGCCGGTGGTTGCGCAGGACGGAAAGGAGCGCCGCTTCTTCTCAGATATCCTCAAGGACAGGGTCGTGCTGATCTACCTGTTCTTCACGAGCTGCGAAAACACCTGTCCGGTGATCAATCAGACGCTCGCGAATGTGCAGAACATGCTGGGCGACCGCCTCGGCAGCGAGATCGTCCTGATCTCGATCACCACCGATCCGATGCGCGATACCGTGCCCGTGGTGAAGGAGTATTCCGACTATTTCCAGCCGCGCCCTGGCTGGCTCTTTCTCACCGGCGATATGCAGAACATAAAGACCATCGTTGGTCGCCTCGGCCACAACTCTCCGGATCCGACCGCCCACACGACCTTCCTGATGGTCGGCAATGTCGCGCAGGCGCATTGGACGAAGTTGAAACCGACGGCCTCGGAGGCGGAAATCGTCGCGATGCTCAATCTCCTGGCCGACCAGGGCCACGAGTAGGCTCGTGCGCCAGGTCATCCTGCCGGCGGCGATCGCGCTCATCATGGCAGGATCTGTGATTTCCGCGTGGGCGCGCGATCTGACGCCGCCGGAGCAGCGCGGCCGACAGCTCTACCGCGAGGGAGTAACGGCGGGCGGAACGAGCGTCACCGCCGTTCTCGCCCACGGCTCGCTGCAGCTTGCGGGAACGCGCGCTGCCTGTGCGTCCTGTCACGGCCCCGATGGACTGGGGCGGCCGGACGCCGGAGTCGTTCCCTCCAACATCACCTGGGCCAATCTCACCAAACCATATGGACTGACGCACGACAATGGACGATCGCATCCGCCCTACACGGCCGACGCCGTGGTTGCTGCGATCACGGCCGGTGTCGATCCCGCTGGCAATACGCTCGATCCGGCCATGCCGCGCTACACGCTCGACGAGCGGGCGGGAGCCGACCTTGTCGCGTATCTCCAGCGGCTCGGAAGCGATCGCGATCAGGGCGTCGGCGAGAAAGAGATCGTGGTAGCGACGGTCGTGCCAACCGGCGGACGGCTGGCAGACAACGGCGACGTGGTGGGACGCCTGCTCTCGGCTTATTTCGATCGCGTCAACGGGGACGGCGGCATCTACAACCGGCACATCGTGCTGAAGACGGCCGCATTCGACTCGTCGGGCTCCGCGGTAGATGCACTGCGGCGGCTGATGAGCGAGACGGACGTCTTCGCCGTCGTTGCGCCCGTCGTCCTCGGGCAGGAAGAGGCACTCGTAGAGTTCGCGGAAAGCTCGGCCCTTCCCGTCGTGGGCCCGCTCGCGCAGTACCGGCGCAGTGCGGCCGAGCGGCAGCGCTTCACGTTCCACTTGACGGCGGGTCTCGAGGACCAGGCACGCGCGCTGGCGAAGTATGCACAGAGCGAGCTCGCGCCCGTCGATCCGAAGGTCGCAATCCTTTGGTCGGAAAATGGCGCCGGTTCGGGCATCGGCGACGCGATTCGCCAACAGAGCCCGAATGCCGAGTGGGCGCCGATGCTGAGCCTGCCTTTGACCGGCACCACCGCGATCGCCGACGTCGCTTCGCAGCTCCGTGTCGCGGCAGTGAACATCATCTTCTATGACGGCGGCCCGGATCGCCTGGTCGAGCTTGCCCAGGAAACGGCGCGGGCGGAATGGCGACCGTCGATCCTGGTGGTTGGCCAACCTCTCACACGAGAGTCCTTCGTGCGCCTGCGCGAGCTGGATGCCCGTGTCTTCGTCGCCTATCCGCTGCTGGGCAGCGACCAGTCGCCCGACGCCCTCGCGGGCCTTCGTTCCTTGCAGGCCGCGAACGCGGTCCCGGCGCAGCATCTGCCGATGCAGGTTGCCGCGCTGGCCGCAGGACGGGTCCTAATCGAGGGGCTCAAGCGCAGCGGGCACGACCTCACCCGCGCCAAATTCGTCGCAACGCTCGCAGCGCTGCAGAACTTCGAAACAGGATTGATGCCGCCGATCTCCTTCGGCCCCAATCGACGCACCGCCGTGCGCGGGGCTCATATCGTCCCCCTGGGGCACGGGCCGAACGAGCCTGAGGGCGTCTGGGTTTCGTTGGAATGATGACTTGGTGCGCGGCGCACGGATCCGACCGCGGGCATCCGGACATCCCGGTCACATCACGCTCTGGGGTGTGCGTCTCGCCATTTGCCAGCCCTTCGATCAATACGCCAATGTCCGTCCGACGCGCATTCTGCCAGGGATCACATCGCCGCTGCGCAACGTGAATGGCGGGCGGGCTCGACTGGGTGATCGTGCGCGAGAATTCCGAGGGGGAATATGCCGGCGTCGGCGGCCGGGCGCACCAACGCTCGCCCCTGGAGGTCGCCACGGTGGGGCCGCTCCCGGATTTCGCTTCATCCGGCTACGACTGCAATCATCACAGCAGCTTGAGTTCGCGGAGGCTGGCGTGGCCGACCGGCCGACGATGACGTGCAGGAGGAATGGCGGGGCCCAGCTCTGCAGCGCCGCCGTCGAAGACCCGCAATCGGGCCACCCAGAAGAGATATACCCAAACGGGTTTCTTCTCAGTGCTCGAGTCAATCCGGTATTCTGATGTGTCGTTTGGCATGTGTGATCGGATGCAATTCGATCAACCGGAACGGTGCAAATCCATGCCCCTGGTGCGGTCGTGCTTGCGCCGACGTGGTGCTTTGAATGCGGCGCTGGTTCCTCAGTTACAACTCGCAGGATTCGGGACTCATGCAGAGCCTCGAACAGGCGCTCCGGCGCAAGGATCCCGCCGCACGGATTTTCTTTGCGCCGACATCCCTACGGCCCGGAGGCTTGTGGCTGCCCGAGCTTGCCGTGAAAATCGCCGACGCGACCGCCTTCGTCCTGCTCGTTGGCGAAAGTGGCATCGGCCCGTGGCAGGCGATGGAATACTACGAGGCGCTCGACCGCCGCGTTAAGCAGCACGACTTCCCTCTCGTGCTCGTGCTGCTTGAGGGCCAGGCCGCGCCCGGCCTGCCGTTCCTGCGACAATTGCACTGGGTGATCACGGCAGATCCGACATCCGCGAAGAGCCTGGCGCAGATCATGGACGCAGCGGCCGGCAATGGTGCGCCGCCGGGGGAAATCTGGCGACACACCGCGCCCTATCGCGGTCTTTACGCCATGACCGAGTCCGATGCGGACTTCTTCTTCGGCAGGGGTCGCGAAACCGCCGAGGTGATCAATGTGCTGGCGGCCGCGCCTCACAAGCTGCCGGTCCTTCTCGGCAATTCCGGAGTCGGCAAGTCGTCGCTGGCGCAGGCGGGCGTGATCGCCGCCTTGATGCGGCAGGCGTGGCCGGAAACGGCTGAAGCTGCGGGCGCGTGGCCGCAGATGTTCAATGCGAGCCGCCACTGGTGTTTCCTCAAGCTCGAACCAGACTCCGAGCCCGTGCGGGCGCTGGTCGAACCGTTTCTTTGGACCTGGCAGTTCGACTCGGTCGATCCACGGCGCGCGGCACTTCTGTCGAGGTGGGTGAGGAGGCTCCTCGCCGGAGCGGTGACCTTGCGCGACCTTCTGGACGCGACCGCGGCGCGCTACCGCAATGAGCTGCGTCAACCCGAGCCGCCGGCATTCCTCATCTACATCGACCAGGGCGAGGAGCTTTACACGCGCGCGGAAGAGCGCGCGCGCCGGTGTTTCTCGGAAGTGCTGGCCGAAGGTCTCACCGACCCGCGGCTGCGCGCAATAATGAGCTTGCGGGCCGACTTCTTCGGCGATTTGCAGAAGGACGAGGCGCTCTACTCCGCGCACCGGCAGATCAACGTGCCGCCGCTGCGCGAGGCGCAGTTGCAGGAGGTGGTGAGCCGGCCGGCCGCGCTGCTCTCGGCCCGTTTCGAGACGCCCTACCTTGCCGACTCCATCGCCCATCTGACGGCGGCGGAATCAGCGAGGGATGCCGGCGCGCTTCCACTGCTGTCGTATCTGCTCGAGGACATGTGGAGCGCGATGGTCGCGCGCGGCGACGGCGTGCTGCGCTTGCCGGCGCATGCGATCGAGCTAGGCACTGTGCTGGTTGACCGTGCCAATTCCTTCGTCGCCACCCATCCGAATTCCGAGGACCAGCTGCGCCGGATCCTCACCCTGAAGCTTGCCACCGTGCGCGACGACGAGGAGCCGACCCGGCGGCGCGCGGGGCGTCTCGAATTCTCGGACGAGGAATGGCGGCTGGTCAGCGAACTCGCCGATCATCCCAACCGCTTGCTGGTCATCGCCGCGTCCGAGGCCGGCGAGACCTACGCCGAGGTGGCGCACGAGGCGATCTTCCGTCGTTGGCAGAAGCTGCGCGACTGGATCGCTGCGGAGCGCGAGTTCCTGGCCTGGAGAACCCGGCTCGAAGCCGCCCGTCGCGCGTGGCAGGCAACGCCTGACAGTTCGAAGAACGACGCGTTGCTGATGGGCGCGGCCCTGACGCAGGCCGAAACCTGGCTTGCCCGGCGCCGGGAAGACTTGCCGGTCGTCGACCGGAATTTCATTGATCAGAGCGCAGTCCGCCGGACCAAGGCGAGGCGCCGGGCGCGTCGCGTCCAGGCATTCGTCTACGTCCTGTTGGCCGGTATGATCATAGGGCTCGTTGGCTGGAGCAACCAGTCGTATCTCAAGGAGCAGATGAACTGGTTCCTCGTTGTGCGGCCCTACATGCTGGAGCAGGTTCGGCCCTACGTGCTGAGCGCAGAGGCCGAACGGGCGCTAGAGCCGGGAGCTACTTTCCGGGAATGCGCTAAGGACTGTCCCGAGATGGTGGTCGTCCCGGCCGGCGAGTTCATGATGGGATCACCCCCTGATGAAACCAGGCGGGATAGCAATGAAGGCCCCCAGCATGAAGTCGTGCTCGCCAAGCGCTTCGCCGTGTCCAAGTTCGAGGTGACGTTCGACGAGTGGCAGGCCTGCGTCACCTATGGCGATTGCGACCCGCATGTCAGCGACAGCGGCTGGGGGCGCGGTCGGCAGCCGGTGATCGACGTCCCCTGGGACCAGGCCCGGCGCTATGCCGCATGGCTCGCCAGGATGACCGGCAAGCCCTACCGGCTGCTCACCGAGGCCGAGTGGGAATATGCAGCACGCGCTGGAACCACAACGGCGTTTTTCTGGGGCAACGAGATCGGCAAGGGCAACGCCAACTGCGACGGCTGCGGCAGCCGGTGGGACAACCGACAGACGGCGCCTGTCGGTTCATTCCCGGCCAATGCGTTCGGCCTGGACGACATGAGCGGCAATGTTGCGGAGTGGGTCGAGGATTGCTGGCACGACAACTACGACGGAGCGCCGACGGACGGCTCGGCATGGACGGCAGGCGGCGACTGCAGTCGCCGCCTCGTGCGCGGCGGTGCCTGGCACTACCAACCGTGGGAGCTCCGCTCGGCCAACCGCGAATGGTACCCCCGCGACGCTAGGCACGACCATATCGGCTTCCGCATCGCGAGGACGCTGCAAATATAAGGGAGCAAAAGCACATATAAGGCTGAATCGACGGTCTTGCCGGACGGCAGAAGATAGATGCTCGAAAGAATCGCGCGAACTTCGCGGGGAGCGTATCGAGATGTGCTCGGAAGAGGATGACCTGTGCTTTTGCTCCCAGCCTGCCGACCCTTGCTCGACCGGCCCTCGTTTGCCGCGCCGAAGAGCATGCAAGGGCGGTGTCACTCTGGAAGCCCTTTGATCTGGCCGCCCTCCAGCGCAGGCCGCGCCGGGTGATCGGCCTCCAACGTCACCCGCGGCAGATAGCCGGCGCGGGCCGCCGCGAGCACGGCTTCGGTCCGGTTCCTGACGCCGAGCTTGCGCAGGATGCGCTTGACGTGGAGCTTGACCGTGCCTTCGAACACGTTGAGCTGGCGCGCAATTTCCTTGTTCGATTTCCCGGCCGCGAGCATGACGGCGATCTCGCGCTGCCGCGGCGTGAGGGTATCGCCGGCAAGCGGCACGATGGGCGGCGACGGCTCGTCGATCGGCAGCAGAGCATGACTGTTGTCGGCGCGCAGCGCACTCGCCGGGATATAGAATTCGCCCGACATGATGAGCGGCAAAGCGTGCCGCAGCACGCACGGCCGTGACGAAAGCGGGACGTATCCCCTCGCGCCGTTGCGCAGCGCCGCAAAGATCTCGGCGCGGCTCTCGCTGGAGGACGTAATGATCACTGGCACATCGGGCCGCTTCTCAACCGTGCGCCGCAATCCGGCGAAGTTTTCCATTCCAGGCATGGCGGCATCGAGGACGACGAGATCGAGATCGGGCAGGTCCTGGATGCGCGCCAGCACCTCGTCGATGCTGTTGGCGCCCGTCACGCGCACGCCGTCATAAAGCTGCGTCAGCGTCTGCAACAGGCCGCAGCACAGGATGTATTCGTCTGCCGCCAGGACGTTCATGGCGACGTTCTCCGTCAAGACGACGTGGCGAGCCCGATAGATTGCTGGTCAGGAGAGGTTGCCACAACGGGCGCCTGCTTGCCGGTGAGTGCCCCCAACCACTTGTCGATCTTGCCGACAACTCCCCATCCGCCGAGCGCGTAGATCAGCGGCATGATAGTATCAATCGTCGCGCCAAGTGCAGGGTTGTAGGTCTTCAGCGCCAGTGCTGCAGCATACGCCAACATGGCGAGAACGGTCTTTCGTCCCGCCAGGGCCGAGCCGATCGTTTCGCCGAGCGCCATATCGGTTGGCGCCGCGGCAAAGGCCGGCTGGGCCACCGCCTCGATCGACGCAGCGCGCGAGACGTGCGGCTGCGCGGTCGGATCGAGCACGCTCGCATCCGGGGCTTGCGCCGACGCGGTTCGGGTTTGCAACTGCACCTGCGTCACAAGCTGGGGAATGATGCGTCCAATGATCGACCCCAGGATCTGTCCGAACACGTCGCTCGATATGGGAGGTGCCTGCGGTTGAGCAGGTAATGTGGCACGGCCAGGCACACCTGGATCACCGGATTGCCCAGCCGCCGGCCGACTTGCGTTCACGGCCGTGAGAATCAGCCTCAAGATTTCCTCGCTTGTCATGGTGGTCTCCATATCTTTGATTGCGGCCGCCTGGTCCGGTTGCCTCTGTGCGATTGATATGAGGTCCGTCGTCGAGCGGGCCGCTTCGCTTATGTCCGCGAGTCGATTGAGCCAGCCTTGGCCAAATGTGGCGAAGGCGGGAAGGCCGCGCAGATACGCTTCGTAGATATCCGCGTAATCGTCCACGAGCCGGCGCTGGTCGGCCGTCCGGGATGCACCGATCGTCTCGGGACCGATGTCTCCATCGAGCGCGACAGACTTGCCTTGCCGGTTCAAAGCCTCCTGCAGGACAAGAACCGCGCGCTGCTTTCCGCTCAGAACGCTCGTGTTGTAGGCCATCTGTGCGGCGGGAAGCGGCAGCTCGTCGCCGCGCAACGGCTTCCAGTAATTTTCCCGAAAAATCTGCCGCGCCTCGTCTCTCGTCAGTTGGCGCACCTCGTCTAGGCTGACCGGCCGTCCGCGCCAGCGTGCGAGGGTTCCCTGGGTGATTCCCATATTGGTCGCGCCGCCTGGATCGCTTGGGTGGTTGCTGAAGCCGCCCTCCCACTTCTCGATGAGGGGTTGCACCGCGTCGAAACTGCCGAGCACCATGCCGGCAGAGGCGGCCGGGCCTCCGGCTGCCGCCCCGGGCCTCGACCCATTGGCTGGCGCAACCGCATCAGCGACAACTTCGCCGGGCGATTTTTTCACGCTGGTCCAATCGATGCCGCCCTCGAGGTCCGCGGGCGTGACGTCGAGCTCGAAGTGCATGGGGTCCTTGACGGTTGTCCAGTTGCCTCCCCATTCGAAGACGCGGCTGCCTGTCCTTGTCTTGATCGCCAACACGTCATCGATCATCTGCGGTGTCATGTCCGTATCGGCTTTTTGCTGCTTGACGTCTATCGCGCGCTCCGCCTGCGTGGGCTTGTCCGAGAACCGCACCTTGCGCTTGTCGGGAGTTTGCCGGTACGGGTTGGTTGTCCAGTTGACGTCCAGAGCTATTCCGAATGAGTGCAGACTCCTCC